>NZ_SZZZ01000029.1:0-34757 GCF_009830025.1 Pantoea sp. Taur | reverse complement strand
TCACGCCCGTTTTCCTTGTGCATACGGAGTCTGAGCTCCTGGCAACCGTTCAAAGTTAATGCTGGCGTGAAAGGTGAAACAGGGGAGCTAAGCTGCGGGACAAGGTCTTACCTTAATGGACGCGTCATATTCACCCTGTTTCAGGTGAAGGTAGCTAACCATCACCTACTGCAGGATTCAAGATACAAGGACGCGGGCGTAAGGCGGGGCGGCACATGGATGTGCCATCCCCGCCGTTCCGTAAGGCAGACGAACGGCGTGAAGGTACCGCGTCAGCGGCGCGAGGACCGCCAGCCCCCAAGCGGCTCCAGC
Source organism: Pantoea sp. Taur (assembly GCF_009830025.1). Classification (NCBI taxonomy): domain Bacteria; kingdom Pseudomonadati; phylum Pseudomonadota; class Gammaproteobacteria; order Enterobacterales; family Erwiniaceae; genus Pantoea; species Pantoea sp. Taur. Next base: position 34,445 of record NZ_SZZZ01000029.1, on the reverse strand, counting down.
CAGCGTTATCACCAGATCCAATACGCAGCTCCAGCCAGCGTTATCACCAGATCCAATACGCAGCTCCAGCCAGCGTTATCACCAGATCCAATACGCAGCTTCAAACAGTGTTAAATTCAGATCCTACAAGCAGCTAAGGGCAGCATTATCCGCAGTCCAGGCGGCATTGCCTTACGATCCACCAACCAGCATTAACACCTGCTTGTATTAAAAAAGGTTATTCACCCAATCCCAGCCAATCCTTCACCGGCAAGAAATCGCTGTAGAGTGCCGCTTCTGGCGTGCCAGCTTCGGTTTGATAATCATATTCCCAGCGCACCAATGGCGGCATCGACATCAAAATCGATTCGGTGCGGCCGCCGGTTTGCAGGCCGAACAGCGTGCCGCGATCCCACACCAGATTGAATTCGACATAACGCCCGCGACGATAGAGCTGGAACTGACGTTCGCGATCGCCCCATGGCAGCGCCTTGCGCTTCGCGACAATCGGTAAATAGGCATCCAGATAACCTTTGCCCACCGCCTGCATAAAATCGAAGCAGTGATCAAAGTCTGGCGTGTTCAGGTCATCGTAAAACAACCCGCCGATGCCGCGCTGTTCATTACGATGTTTGAGGTGAAAATAGTCATCACACCATTTTTTGTAGCGCGGATAGACGTCTTCGCCAAACGGCTGGCACAGGTCAAACGCGGTTTGATGCCAGTGCAGCGCATCCTCTTCGAAACCGTAATAGGGCGTGAGATCGAAACCGCCGCCGAACCACCATACTGGATCGGCACCCGGCTTCTCAGCAATGAAGAAACGCACGTTGGCGTGACTGGTGGGGATGTACGGATTTTCCGGGTGGACGACGAGTGACACGCCCATGGCTTCAAAACTGCGGCCGGCCAGTTCAGGGCGATGTGCGGTGGCAGAGGCGGGCATCTGATCGCCGTGCACGTGGGAAAAATTTACGCCTGCCTGCTCAAACACCGCGCCGTTGCGCAGAACGCGGCTGCGTCCGCCGCCGCCGCCTGGGCGCTGCCAGTCATCTTCGGCGAAGGTCGCTGTACCATCGGCAGCGGCCAGCTGGGCGCAAATTTCATCCTGTAGCGTCAATAAAAACGCTTTGACGCGGGAAATATCGGGATTGCTCATGAGTCACTCGTTCCGGAAATTTGCCGCGATTCTATCACAGGACAGAGCTACGCCTGGCGACGATCGTACTCGTTGAAGTAATTGACGATACCGTCGGCAATCGCGCTGGCGATCTTCTGGCGGAAGGCGGTGGTGCCCAACAACTGCTCTTCTCGCGGATTGGTAATGAATGAGGTTTCGACCAGCACCGACGGGATTGAAGGCGATTTCAACACCGCAAAGGCTGCCTGCTCGGTGTGCTGGCTGTGCAGATGATGCACCGGGCGAATCTGATCCAGGACGTGTTTGCCCAGCGTCAGACTATTGCGGATAGTGTCCGTTTGCACCAGATCGAACAGAATCTGGTTCAGGTAGTTATCTTTCTCCTGCACGGCCGCGCCACCGACCTTATCGGCATCGTTTTCGCGCTGTGACATGTAGCGCGCCATGGCGCTACTGGCACCGCGGTTCGACAGTGCGAATACTGACGCGCCGTTGGCATCCGGGCTGGTGTAGCCGTCGGCGTGGATCGACATAAAAAGATTGGCGCCGTGCTGATGCGCGATTTCCACGCGTTGATACAGCGGAATAAAGTGATCGCTTTCACGCGTCAGTCGCACTTCCACTTTAGGGTGATTTTGCAAAAGCGTACGCACGGTGTTGGCGATTGCCAGCACGATGTGCTTCTCTTCTGAACCTTCTTCGCCCACCGCGCCCGAATCAATGCCGCCGTGACCGGGATCGATCATCACGATGCGTTTACCGTTAGTCGCCGGTTTCGGCGGGGTGTGACCTTTGCTGACGCGCAAATCGGCGTTTTCTTCTTTCGCCATCACCGCGCGCGGTGACAGCACCGCCAGCGCCAGGCCAGAGAGAATCAACTGGCGGCGATTGGTCAGCCGCTTCAGCAGTGAAATTTTACTCATAATGGGGTCCCTGACAGAAAATCCTGCCCAGTGTTATATCGTAACAACTGCCTTGCGGCGACTTCACAAGCATTTCAGCGCATTACTTTGTATTACACGTTACTAACAGCAATTTAGCCGTTTTTTTCCACCGTTGCGCGGCGGGAGGGTTGCGCCTGGCAAAGAATGCGTGATAATCAGCGAATTGTGCTTAATAGCAGGGTAACGCCGATGGAAATCCGCTCATTCCGCCAGGAAGATTTTGAAGAAGTGATTACGCTCTGGGAGCGTTGCGATCTGTTACGTCCGTGGAACGATCCGGAACTGGATATCGAACGTAAAATGAACCACGATCCGGAGCTTTTTCTGGTGGCGGAAGTCGGCGGCGAAGTGGTCGGCACGGTGATGGGCGGTTACGATGGCCATCGCGGATCGGTCTACTATCTGGCGGTGCATCCCGATTATCAGGGGCGCGGATTTGCTAATGCGCTGATGAATCGCCTGGAGAAAAAGTTAATCGCGCGTGGCTGTCCGAAGATCAATCTGATGGTGCGCGAAGAGAATGATCAGGTTCTCGCCTTCTACGAGAAACTCGATTACGAGCCGGTGGATTCGGTGTTGCTGGGTAAACGTTTAATCGAAGACCGCGAATATTAAGCCGCCGATGATGGGGCTGAAATATTTGCCAGACGAATACGATGCAAAAGGGCAGCTACGGCTGCCGTTTCTTTTCTGGCTGATTCTGTTATTGCAGGCGCGCACCTGGCTGTTACTGGTGATGGCGGGCGCGTCCCGTCAGCAGGGTAACGATCTGCTGGCGCTGTTCTATCCCGATCGTCAGAGCTTTTGGATTGGATTGGCGCTGGGCATTCCGGCGGCGATGGGCTTACTGTTGACCGGCTATCGTCAACGCTGGCCGCGACTGTGGCAGACCTGGCGACATGTGCTAAGTGTGTCGTTGTTGATCAGCCTGCTGTCGCAGGGCTACGGTCTTTGGCAAGGCGCTTTTCCTGATTCCCCGCTGCCGCTGTTGTTAACCCTGTTTGACCTGCTGGCGCTGGTCTGGCTGCAAACCCATCAGCGCTTGCGCGACTGTTTTCTGCCGGAACATCACATCGAATAAACTTTTTGCCGGTTTGCGACTCCAACAGGCACGCCAATCGGCACAAGAGATCAAGGAGCATTCATGAAAGTTGTTCGTCCCGCACTGCTGGTTAGCGCCATGATGCTGGCAGGTTGCGCCAGTTCAGGTTCCTCTACCGCCTCCAGCGCGAGCGAAAGCCATTGGTATAATCCGCTGAGTTATCACTGGTCGGCACTCAATCCAATGAACTGGTTTGGCGGCTCGTTAACCGTGACCGAACAAGGCGTGGCAGGCTTAAGCAGCACCACCTCGATGTCAGAAGCGGCGATAGGTAAAGCGTTGAACAATGATTATCAGCTGCGTCAGGGCATGCGCACGCAGAATGGTCAGGTGGTTGATTTCTGGCAGGCGCTGGAAGATGGCAAAGTGAAACTGGTGATCAACGGCCAGAGCAGCGTTGAACGCGTTGAAGTGATGGATGCCGATGCAAAGAGTGCAGACGGCAGCAAGATTGGCGATCTGTTTAGCGCCAAATTCAGCAAAGCCTTCGACAACTGCAAACTCACTACCGGATTAGATGCGCGCGATGTTGAATGTCGCGCACCGGGCAGTCAGCACATCTCTTATGTCTACAGCGGCGAAGGGCATGGACCAGAGGGATTGATGCCGGCTGACGACACCTTGAAAAGCTGGAAAATCAGCAAAATCGTCTGGCAGCGCTAAGCAAAAAATAATTGCGTTAACGCACAATCACTGTGTGGCTTTCCAGTATGATATGGGCGAAAAATCGTCCTAACTTTCATGCCGGAGAGCAGTGCAATGTCTCAATTCCAGAGCGGGATCCTGTTGGAACACCGCCGTTTCGCCATTTGGCTAGAAGCTCGTATTACGGGCGATCTCGATGCTGTCCGCCAGGGGAGCAAAACCTTCCTGCAACAACTCGATGCGCTGCAACAGAAATTTGCCGATGCCGGACTGGGCGCGGTGATCGCCTTTGGCGATGCGCTGTGGCGCGATCTGCAAGGTGCGGATTCAGCGCCAGAATTGAAAGCCTTCTCTCCATTGGGCAAAGGCATTGCACCCGCCACGCAACGCGATCTGCTTATCCATATCCAATCTCTGCGTCATGACGTGAATTTCTCGCTGGCACAGGCGGCATTAGCGGCCTTTGCTGACGCCGTGAATATTGAAGAAGAGACCCACGGCTTCCGCTGGGTGGAAGAGCGCGATCTTTCCGGCTTTGTTGATGGCACGGAAAACCCGCAAGGCGAGGCGCGTCAGCAGGTGGCAATTATTGCTGAAGGCCCGGATGCCGGTGGCAGCTATGTTTTCACTCAGCGCTGGGAGCACAATCTCAAACTGTGGAATCGTATGGCAGTGGAAAAGCAGGAAGCGATTATTGGCCGCACCAAAGTGGATAATGAAGAGTTGCCGGGCGATCAACGTCCCGCCACCTCGCATCTCAGCCGCGTTGATTTGAAAGAAGAGGGCAAAGGGCTGAAGATTCTGCGCCAGAGCCTGCCGTATGGTTCGGCCAGCGGCACTCATGGCCTGTATTTCATCTCGTACTGCAATCGCTTGTATAACATCGAGCAGCAACTGCTGAGCATGTTCGGCGAGCGTGACGGCAAAATGGATGCGATGCTGCGCTTCACTAAGCCGGTAACGGGCAGCTACTTCTTTGCGCCTGCGCTGGATGCCCTGCAAGCGCTGTAATACGCCAGTGAGCGGCCTTGCGTGCCGCTCACCACGAATCCCGTCTGTTGCATAATCTCTCCCGCCGTCTTATGCCTTTTTAGACTTTGAAATCCCCAAACGATATATAAAACCGTTACTGGTTTGCCCTGAGTTATAAATACACTGACAGCATCTAATGGCATTGGCGATTTCGCCGACGAGCAGGGTGCAGCATGACACTTCCGATTGCGAAAAAATGGATGAGCGGAATCGCCTTGTCACTGGCGTTAGCCGGTGCAGCGCAGGCAACAGAGCTGCTGAACAGCTCTTATGATGTCTCGCGCGAGCTGTTTGTTGCCCTGAATGCGCCGTTTGAGCAGCAGTGGAATGCTGCGCACCCCACTGACAAGCTGACGATTAAACAATCGCATGCCGGGTCATCAAAACAAGCGCTGGCTATCTTGCAGGGCCTGCGCGCGGACGTGGTGACTTACAACCAGGTGACGGATGTGCAGGTGCTGCATGATAAAGGCAACCTGATTCCAGCCGACTGGCAAACCCGTCTGCCGAACAACAGCTCACCGTTTTACTCCACCATGGCGTTTCTGGTACGCAAAGGGAACCCTAAGCAGATTCATGATTGGTCGGATCTGGCACGAGACAACGTGAAGCTGGTATTCCCGAATCCAAAAACCTCTGGCAATGGCCGTTATACCTATCTGGCCGCCTGGGGCGCAGCCGACCAGGCGGATGGTAAAGACAAAGCCAAAACCGAAGCCTTTATGACGAAATTCCTGAAAAACGTCGAGGTGTTTGATACCGGCGGCCGTGGCGCGACGACCACCTTCGCCGAACGCGGTTTAGGGGATGTGCTGATCAGCTTCGAATCGGAAGTGAACAACATCCGCAATCAGTACGGCAAAGATGACTACGAAGTCATCGTGCCTAAGACCAATATTCTGGCGGAGTTTCCGGTGGCGTGGGTCGACAAAAACGTCGAGCACAATGGCACCACTGACGCGGCCAAAGCCTATCTGAACTTCCTCTATTCCCCTGAGGCGCAGAAAATCATTACCGGTTTCTATTATCGCGTGAACAATCCACAGCTGATGGCGGAACAGAAAGACCGCTTCCCGCAGACCGCGCTGTTTAATGTGCAGGATGCCTTTGGTGGCTGGGATAACGTGATGAAAACCCATTTTGCCAGCGGCGGTGAGCTGGATAAATTACTGGCAGCGGGGCGCGGTTGATGTTTGCTTTAGCGCAAAAGCGCGTGCTGCCAGGGTTCGGTCTTAGCCTCGGCACTAGCCTGCTGTTTACCTGCCTGATCCTGCTGTTGCCGATCAGCGCACTGCTGATGCAACTGTCCAACATGACACTGGCACAGTATTGGGATGTGGTTACCAATCCGCAGCTGATTGCGGCGTATAAAGTCACGCTGTTGTCAGCGGGCGTGGCGTCCATCTTCAATGCGTTCTTTGGCATGTTAATGGCGTGGATTCTGACGCGTTACCGCTTCCCTGGCCGCGCGTTACTGGATGGCTTGATGGATCTGCCGTTTGCATTGCCTACCGCCGTTGCCGGTCTGACGCTGGCCGGTCTGTTCTCGGTGAGTGGTTGGTATGGACAATGGCTGGCTCATTTCGACATTAAAGTCTCTTACACCTGGCTGGGCATTGCGGTGGCGATGGCCTTCACCAGCATCCCGTTTGTGGTGCGCACCGTGCAACCAGTGCTGGAAGAGTTAGGCCCGGAATATGAAGAAGCGGCTGAAACGCTGGGTGCGACACCGTGGCAGAGCTTCCGCCGTGTGGTGCTGCCAGAGGTGGCGCCCGCGCTGTTAGCGGGCACGGCGTTATCCTTCACGCGCAGCCTGGGTGAGTTTGGTGCGGTTATCTTTATTGCGGGTAACATTGCGTGGAAAACCGAAGTCACCTCGCTGATGATTTTTGTTCGCCTGCAAGAGTTTGATTATCCGGCGGCCAGTGCTATCGCCTCGGTCATCATGGCCGCTTCGCTGCTGTTGCTGTTCGCGATTAACACCTTGCAGAGCCGCTTTGGCCGTCGCTTAGGAGGCCACTAATGGCGGAGATTTCGCAGATTAATCACGCTGAACGTCAGCCGGTGAACTGGGGTAAATGGCTGCTGATTGGCGTGGGCGCGCTGGTCTCTTTCCTGCTGCTGGTGGTCCCGATGATCTCCATCTTTTGGGAAGCCCTGAGCCAGGGGGTTATTGCCTCGCTCTCTAATTTAAAAGATGGTGACATGCTGCACGCCATCTGGCTGACGATTCTGGTGGCGCTGATTACCGTGCCGGTCAATCTGGTGTTCGGTACGCTGCTGGCATGGCTGGTAACGCGCTTTACTTTCCCTGGCCGCCAACTGCTGCTGACGCTGTTTGATATTCCTTTTGCCGTGTCACCGGTGGTGGCGGGGCTGATGTATCTGCTGTTCTGGGGCATCAACGGCCCGGCAGGCGGATGGCTCGATGCGCACAACATCCAGATTATGTTTGCCTGGCCGGGCATGGTGCTGGCCACTATCTTCGTGACCTGTCCGTTTGTGGTGCGCGAACTGGTGCCGGTGATGTTGAGCCAGGGCAGCAATGAAGATGAAGCCGCGGTGCTGTTAGGGGCATCGGGCTGGCAGATGTTCCGCCGCGTGACGCTGCCGAACATTCGCTGGGCGCTGATGTACGGCGTGGTGCTTACCAATGCCCGTGCCATTGGCGAGTTTGGTGCGGTCTCGGTGGTTTCGGGATCGATTCGCGGTGAGACCTATACCTTACCGCTTCAGGTTGAATTACTGCATCAGGATTACAACACGGTTGGCGCCTTTACCGCGGCTGCGTTGTTAACCCTGATGGCCATTTTGACGCTGTTTCTGAAAAGCGTGGTGCAGTGGCGATTAGAGCATCAGCAGAAGCGCCAACAGGAGGAAAATCATGAGCATTGAGATTAAACACATTAACAAAGCGTTCGGCCGTACGCCGGTGCTAAACGATATCTCTCTGGATATTCCTACCGGCAAAATGGTGGCGCTGCTGGGGCCGTCGGGCTCGGGCAAAACCACGCTGCTGCGCATCATCGCGGGTCTGGAGCATCAGAACAGCGGACAGATTCATTTCCACGGCAAAGATGTCAGCCGCATTCACGCGCGCGATCGCCAGGTTGGCTTCGTGTTCCAGCACTATGCGCTGTTCCGCCACATGACGGTGTTCGACAACATCGCCTTTGGTTTGACCGTACTGCCGCGTCGTGAACGCCCATCCGCCGCTGAAATCAAACAGCGTGTGACGCGCCTGCTGGAAATGGTGCAGCTGGCGCATCTTGCCAATCGTTTCCCGGCGCAGCTGTCCGGTGGACAGAAGCAGCGCGTGGCCTTAGCGCGCGCGCTGGCAGTGGAACCGCAAATTCTGTTGCTCGATGAACCTTTCGGCGCGCTGGATGCACAGGTGCGTAAAGAGTTGCGTCGCTGGCTGCGTCAGTTGCATGAAGAGTTGAAATTCACCAGCGTGTTTGTGACGCATGACCAGGAAGAGGCGATGGAAGTCGCAGACAGCGTGGTGGTGATGAGTCAGGGCAATATCGAACAGGTCGGCACGCCGGATGAAGTCTGGCAGGAACCGGCCACCCGCTTTGTGCTGGAGTTCCTCGGCGAAGTGAATCGCTTCGACGGTGAGGTACACGGTTCACAGTTCCATGTGGGGGCGCATCGCTGGCCGCTGGGCTATACGCCCGCGCATCAGGGCGAAGTTGAGCTGTTCCTGCGTCCGTGGGAAGTCGATATCTCACGTCAGAGCAGCCTCGAAACCCCGTTGCCGGTGCAAGTGCTGGAGATCAGTCCACGTGGCCACTTCTGGCAATTAGTGGTGCAGCCAAGCGGCTGGCAGGGTGAGGTCTTCTCCGTGGTCTATGACGGCGATCACACTGCTCCGATTCGCGGTGAACGCCTGTTTGTTGGCCTGCAGCAGGCTCGACTGTACAACGGCACGACGCCGCTGCGTCCGGTTGCCTTTGCCGAAAGCGCCTGATATTTTTGACACTCCTTCGGGCGGGACTTTCCCGCCCGATTTATTTGCCTCTCTTCTGTCTGGAATCAAACCGTGACCACACTGGAAAATACCATCGGTAATACGCCGTTGATCAGGCTGCAACGCCTGACGCCCGATAACGGCAGTGAAATCTGGTTAAAGCTGGAAGGCAATAATCCGGCCGGTTCGGTAAAAGATCGTGCGGCCTGGTCGATGATTCATCAGGCGGAACAGCGCGGTGACATTCAACCCGGCGATACGCTGATTGAAGCCACCAGTGGGAATACCGGTATCGCTCTGGCGATGATCGCGGCGATGAAAGGCTACAAATTGCGCCTGCTGATGCCGGATAACATGAGCCAGGAGCGGCAGGATGCCATGCGTGCCTATGGCGCAGAATTGATTCTGGTGACGCGCGAGCAGGGTATGGAAGGCGCGCGTGATTTGGCGCAAGAGATGGCCGACCGTGGCGAGGGCAGGGTGTTAGATCAGTTTAACAATCCTGATAATCCACTCGGCCACTATCTCACCACCGGCCCGGAAATCTGGCAGCAGACGCAGGGGCGCATGACGCATTTTGTCTCCAGTATGGGCACCACGGGCACTATCACTGGCGTCGGTCGCTATCTCAAAGAGTTTGCGCCAGCGGTGAAAGTCATTGGTTTACAGCCGCAGGAAGGCAGCAGCATTCCGGGTATTCGTCGCTGGCCCGAGGCTTATCTGCCGGGGATTTTCCGTCCTGAGTTAGTGGATGAGGTCATCGATATGGCACAGCGGGAAGCCGAGGAAACCATGCGTGCGTTAGCGCAACGTGAAGGGATTTTCTGCGGTGTCAGTTCCGGTGGCGCGGTGGCCGGTGCGCTTCGCATCGCGGCGGCCTATCCGGGCAGCGTCGTGGTGGCGATAGTTTGCGATCGCGGTGACCGCTATCTCTCCACCGGTGTGTTCCACTGATCCCATTCTCCCCGCATTTTATCTGGCCTGAGCGCGCTGTTGTGGTGCGACCGGGCCATTTTTGTCTATAGTCTCCCTGATAATCCTCTGGTGTTGGCACTGTAAGGATCGAGTAAAATCGGCTGCGCTCATTGCCAACTCAGGCCAAAATAGCGGCAATTTTGTACGAGAGATAAAGATGAAAATTCTGCTTGTTGATGACGATGTAGAACTTGGCACCATGCTGAGCCAGTACCTGATTGCGGAAGGCTTTGAAACGCAACTGGTTTTAACCGGAACCGCCGGGATTGAAGGGGCGCTGTCGGGCAACTATACCGCGATGATTCTCGACATTATGCTGCCGGATATGAGCGGTATTGATGTGCTGCGTCAGGTGCGCCAGAACAGCCGTTTGCCGGTGATTATGTTAACCGCCAAAGGCGACAACATCGATCGCGTTATCGGCCTGGAAATGGGTGCGGATGATTATGTACCAAAGCCATGCTACCCGCGTGAGCTGGTGGCGCGTCTGCGTGCCGTACTGCGTCGTTTCGAAGATCAGGCACCGGTTCAGGACAAAAAAGAACTGCTGCGCTGGGGTGAGCTGAGCCTGAATCCGGCCACGCGCATCACCGAATGGCAGGGCAAAGCCTTTGATCTGACCGCCTCGGAGTTCAACCTGCTGGATCTGCTGCTGCGTGCGCCCGATCGCGTGGTGTCGAAGGACGAATTGTCAGAAAAAGGGCTCGGTCGTCCGCGTGAAGCTTACGATCGCAGCGTGGATGTGCACATCAGCAATATCCGCCAGAAGCTGGCCGCGCTCACCGCCGACAGCATCAACATTGAAACTGTGCGCAGTATTGGTTATCGCATTCGATGAAACACAGCTACCGCGGCCGCATGTTCTGGAAGATCTTACTGGGCTTCTGGATTGTCTTTGTCATCATCAGCCAGCTGCTGTGGCTTGGTTTTACGCTTTCCGGTAATCGTCACGAGCCACCCGAAATTGTGGCTATCCGTCGTATTGTGAATTTACAGATGGCGTCCGCAGTTTCTGTATTGGAGCGCGGCGGACCGAGTTCACTGGATGACATGATGGCCGATTGGGAACCCAACGACCGCCAGTTCTTCTCAGTCATCCAGCATGATAAACCTGCCGCTACGCCCGGCAATGCGCCGCCGGAAACCTTCAGTGAACCCTTCCATGGTCCGTTCCCGGATATCATCGTCCGTTGGGTGAAAGGGCAGGATGGCAAAGAGTACGAGCTGCGTTACGACGTTAAAGGATTGCGCGAGGATAGTTCGATGGGTGGCGGTGGCCCGCGACGTATCCTCAACATCCCAGAGCCGATGTTCACCTTTGCCGGGGCGCTAGGATTACTGTTCAGCTTATTACTGGCCTGGAACCTGACGCGCCCAATGCGCCAGCTGCGTGAAGGCTTTGCCCGCGTCTCCAGCGGCGATTTGTCGGTGCGACTCTATCCGGTCATGCGTCGTCGTCATGATGAACTCTCCAGCGTGGCACAAGACTTTGATGCCATGGTGGAGCGCCTGGATACGCTGGTGAAGGCGCGTGAGGAATTACTGCACGACATCTCCCACGAACTGCGTTCACCGCTGGCGCGCCTGCAACTGGCGACCGGTCTGGCGCGGCAAACGCCGGAATCAGTGGAATCCTCTCTGAACCGCATCGATGAAGAAGCGCGTCGTCTCGACAAGATGATTGGCGAATTGCTGACGCTATCGCGTGCGGAACATGAAAGTATGCCGGGTGAGCAGTATTTCGATCTCACTGGCCTGCTGCACGCGGTGGTCACGGACGTGCGCTATGAGGCACAGATTCCGGGCGTAAAAGTCGACTTTCAGGTCGATGAGAACGCCGACTACACCGTGCACGGCAATGCCGAGTTGATTCGCCGTGGTGTAGAGAACGTCCTGCGTAATGCGTTGCGCTTCTCGCACAAAGGCCAGCATATCAGCGTGAGGCTACAGGCGGAGAATCAATGGCTGGCGATTCGCGTGCGCGATCAGGGCCCGGGCGTTGACGACGAAAAGCTTTCCAGCATCTTCGATCCCTTCGTACGCGTTAATTCGCCACTGATGGGCAAAGGATACGGCTTAGGGCTCTCCATCGTGCGTAAGGTGATTCTGGCGCACCACGGTGAGGTACAGGCGGTCAATCGCCCTGAAGGTGGCTTAGAGCTAACGTTACGATTGCCACGCTGGAAGCAAGACTGAAGGCTTAAGCGCTCACAATCTAACCGCGTTCTTGTGAATCCATAGCAGCGCGCCCATGCAGTCCGGTTAGCACAGGCAAGCGCGCAATGCATTGCGACTCATACTACGAACCTATTCGCACTAAGCCGTGCATCTAACGCAGTAAAAAGCAGCACGCACTATGTGGAGTAGGGCAGGACGACCGGGCAGAGGAGCAAAGCGTCCCTCGCCATGGATGGCGAGGGACGAGGCCCAGGGATGGTTTATGCCGTCTTTGCGATCTGCCCGGTCGTCCTGACCGACCGCACTAGCCCTAACGCCACCGCACCATCCCCAACGCCACCGCCCACCTCGTCCTCACCCTTGCAGTACCAGCCAGCAACACAAACAAAAACGGCACCCATTGGGTGCCGTTTTTACTATCCAGACGCTGCTTACTTCTTGATGCGGATAACCGGGGTTTCACCCACAGTTACCTGACCGGAGAGTTTGATCAGATCTTTGATTTCGTCCATGTTCGAAATCACAACCGGCGTCAGCGTGGATTTGGCTTTCTCTTCCAGCAGTGGCAGATCAAACTCGATCACCACGTCGCCTTTTTTCACTTTCTGGCCTTCTTCGGCGATGCGTTTAAAGCCTTCACCTTTCAGTTCAACCGTATCGATACCGAAGTGGACGAACAGCTCGATGCCGTTGTCAGATTCGATTGAAAAGGCGTGGTTGGTCTCAAAAATCTTGCCAATGGTACCATCAACCGGTGCAACCATCTTGTTGCCAGTCGGTTTAATGGCGATACCATCACCCACGATTTTCTCAGCAAATACCACATCAGGTACGTCTTCGATATTCACGATTTCGCCTGACAGAGGCGCAACGATATCAATAGTCCCTGACGCGCTCTCTGATTTTTCGCCAAAAAGTTTAGAAAACAAACCCATGATCTTCTCCTAAGCAGTAATTTGGGGCCAGCGTCTCGTGGATCAGCAGAGCGTTTTTTCTTTAATGAACTTGTTCACCAGGTTCATCAAATCTTCCGCTGTGGGTTGAGCCAGAGCCTGCTCCGCCAATGCCTTCGCATCTTCGAAATTAGTATTACGAATAATCTTCTTGATGCTCGGGATTGAAATGGCACTCATGCTGAATTCGTCCAGCCCCATTCCCAGTAACAGTAGTGTAGCACGTTCATCACCAGCCAGCTCACCACACATGCCGGTCCATTTCCCTTCGGCATGTGATGCGTCGATCACTTGCTTAATGAGGCCGAGTACCGATGGCGTCATTGGGTTATAGAGGTGTGAAATCAAATCATTACCACGATCGACCGCCAGAGTATACTGCGTCAGGTCATTTGTCCCAATACTAAAGAAGTCGACTTCTTTCGCCAGATGACGCGCAATCACCGCTGAAGCCGGTGTTTCCACCATAATGCCCACTTCAATGGTCTCATCAAAGGCTTTGCCTTCTTCGCGCAGCTGGGTTTTCAGCAGTTCCAGCTCGGCCTTCAGCGCACGCACTTCTTCAACAGAAATGATCATCGGGAACATGATGCGCAGTTTGCCGAAGGAAGAGGCACGCAGGATAGCGCGCAGCTGTGCATGCAGAATCTCTTTACGGTCCATGGCGATACGAATCGCACGCCAGCCGAGGAACGGGTTGTCCTCTTTCGGCAGGTTCATGTACGGCAGATCTTTATCGCCGCCGATGTCCATGGTACGCACGATAACGGCCTGAGAGCCCATGGCTTCCGCCACCGCTTTGTACGCCTGGAATTGCTCTTCTTCAGTTGGCAGTGAATCGCGGTCCATAAACAGGAACTCGGTACGATACAGGCCCACGCCTTCCGCACCGTTGCGCTCTGCACCAGCGACATCGCGCACGGTACCAATGTTGGCGCACACTTCCACCTGATGGCCGTCCAGCGTGATAGCGGGCAGATCTTTCAGCTTCGCCAGTTCGTGTTTTTCAGACAGGTACTGAGTCTGGATGGCTTTCAGCTCTTCTTGTTCAGCATCGGTAGGATTAACGTAAATCTTGTTATTCACGCCATCGAGGATCAGGAAATCACCGTTTTTGATTTGCGTGGTGACGTTACCGGTACCGACAATCGCTGGGATCTCCAGAGAACGCGCCATGATGGACGTATGCGAAGTACGGCCACCGATATCGGTGATAAAGCCCAGCACCTTCTTCAGGTTCAGCTGTGCGGTTTCTGACGGCGTTAAATCTTTCGCCACCAGAATAGATTCTTCTGCGATGGCACCCAGGTCGACAATATGCAGACCGAGGATGTTTTGCAGCAGACGCTTACCGATGTCACGTACGTCAGCCGCACGCTCTTTCAGGTATTCGTCGTCGAGTTCTTCCAACGCCTTGGCCTGGCCATCAATGACAGAGTACGCCGCAGCGTCAGCCGTTGCGTGATCTTTCTTAATCAGGTCGATGATTTCCTGCTCAAGCTCTTCGTCTTCGAGCAGCATGATGTGACCTTCAAAGATCGCCGCTTTCTCTTCACCGAGGGTTTCACCGGCTTTGACACGGATGGCTTCGAGCTGTACTGCCGCTTTGCCACGTCCATCAAGGAAGCGTTGAACTTCTTGCTCAACCTGATCGTCAGTAATTTTTTTACGGCTGATGACGATCTCATCTTCCTTCAGCAGAAGTGCTTTGCCGAAAGCGATACCCGGTGATGCTAAAATGCCTGAAATCATAACCCTACCTTTTAATCACGATGGCTCATTGACCCAATGCGTTGCCACTGTCGCGGAACAGTACTCTAAGGAAGCAAGAACGCGGACAGGTTGTCCGCGATCAAGATATTTGCACTCAATGGGGCAAAGGAGTCGGTTTAGTTGCTTGCCTGAGCGGAATTACTCCAGCTCAGCCATCAGTTTCACCAGGTGCTCAACCGCTTGCTGCTCATCTTCACCTTCAGCAGACAGCGTAACAACCGTACCCTGAGTCAGACCCAGAGTCTGCAGTTTGAACAGGCTTTTCGCGCTGGCAGATTTGCCATTAGAGGTCACAGTGATGTCTGACTGGAAAGCCTTAGCTTCTTTCACGAACTGAGCTGCAGGACGGGTATGAAGGCCGTTAGGTGCGGTAATGGTAACTTCTTGCTGGAACATTCTATTTCCCCAACTTTATCAGGTTTGGTGTTATGGATCTAAAGTCTAGCCTGGAGCCGTCACTTTAGCCTGTATAGGTGCGCTGGTGTGGCATTAAGCTGACCAAAAAATGCGCTTAGTAATGTGCGTCTTTCAGCAGCAGATCAAAAACTGTGCGAAAAGGTCACCTTGCTAAGTATGCCGTGATTCGCCGTTTCGCCAAATCAGTAATTCCATTCAGCTTGATCCACTTCAAAGCCAGATTAATTTCAGGCACCGAAATAATTGGGAGCTTAAATACCAGAGCCGCGTCATTGAAATCAATCTGTCTGGTGATAAAAGTGAGATCTGCGCCACAAAAAAGCACCCATTCGGGTGCTTTTTTCATCGTTTTCAGACTATGGCGGTTACTGTTGCAGCTCTTTTTCAGTGAACAGGTCGGCGAACAAAGCGGTACTTAAATAACGCTCGCCAGAGGAGGGCAGAATCACCACGATATTCTTGTTGGCAAATGCCTCATCTTCCTGCAGCTTCAGCGCCGCAGCCACTGCCGCACCTGAAGAGATACCGGCCAGAATGCCTTCTTCTTCCATCAGCTGACGCGCGGTGCTAATGGCTTCTTCGTTGGTGATGGCGACAACCCGATCAACCAGTTTCAGGTCAAGGTTGCCGGGGATGAAACCTGCGCCGATGCCTTGAATCTTGTGCGGGCCCGGTTTGATCTCTTCGCCAGCGATAGCCTGAGCGATGACCGGAGAGTCAGTCGGCTCTACCGCGACGGTGATTAAGTCTTTTTTGCCTTTGGTGTTCTTGATGTAACGGCTCACACCTGTCAGCGTGCCGCCGGTGCCTACGCCCGCAATGAACACATCCACTTCACCGTCGGTGTCTTCCCAGATCTCCGGGCCGGTGGTTTTTTCGTGGATCTCCGGGTTAGCCGGATTGCTGAACTGCTGCAGCAGCACAAATTTGTCAGGATCGCTGGCAACGATTTCCTCGGCTTTAGCAATGGCACCTTTCATGCCTTTTGCGCCTTCAGTCAGCACCAGATTCGCGCCCAGTGCTTTCAGCAGCTTGCGACGTTCAACAGACATGGTCTCTGGCATAGTCAGCGTGAGTTTGTAACCGCGAGCGGCGGCCACGTAAGCCAGTGCAATACCGGTGTTACCGCTGGTTGGCTCAACCAGTTCAACGCCCGGCTTTAAGATTCCGCGTTTTTCTGCGTCCCAAATCATATTGGCACCGATACGGCATTTGACGCTGAAGCTCGGGTTACGCGATTCGACCTTCGCCAGGATGCGTCCATTACCGATGCGGTTCAGTCGAACCAGCGGCGTATGACCAATTGTCAGAGAGTTGTCTTCATAGATCTTACTCATAGCTCGTCCTTAACTGTATGAAATATTGGGAACCCTCAGAGCATACCTGTTCTTCCGGTGTGCGGAAGGAAAGAAATCGCATATCTATATAGCCCACAACCATAAGCCTTACGCAAAAATGCATAAGGCTTTTTGAAGCTTTAGTGACGTGCATGCTGTAGGCGGTAGCGATCAACCCACATGGCAGTCGCGCCACATACGGCCACCGGCATGATAGCCAGATTCAGAATCGGAATCATGGTGAACAAACTGACCAGCGCGCCAAATTGCATGTTCGCCGTTTTATGCTGACGTAACGCACTACGCATCTGCTGAAAACTCACTTTGTGGTTATCAAACGGATAGTCGCAGTACTGCACCGACAGCATCCACGCGCTAAACAGAAACCATAATACCGGTGCCACCGTTTGTCCAAAACCGGGGATAAAGTAAAGCAGCAGCAGTCCCAGTGCACGCGGTAAATAGTAGCCAAGCTTCTGTAATTCGCGCTTCATGATGCGCGGGATATCTTTAACCATCGCCATCCAACCGCTATCCGGCAGCGGGTGACCGGTGAGGCGACCTTCCAGTTGCTCAGCCAGCAATCCACAAAAGGGGGCGGCAATCCAGTTCGCGATGGTGGAGAAGAAGTAGCTGAATACCAGCACAATCGATATGACGGAAAGCGGCCACAGCAAATAACTGAGCCACTGCAACCAATCAGGGATATGTGACATTAAGGCCGGAATCCACTCTCCGAGCCGTTGAAACAGCCAGATAAAGGCGCCTCCCAGCAGCAAAATGTTCACCAGCAGAGGAATAATGACGTAACGACGAATGCCAGGCAGACGTACCAGTCTCCAGCCTTCGGCAAAGTAATGAATACCATTTAATGATGAGGGCGATTTCTCAACGGGCATAGCGAGCCTTTCTCCTTTATGTGGCGGCGCGAACATCATAACCTGGCTTTTTGTCGGTGGCAGGCGCACTTTGCGCGAAAAATCAGCAAAAAAGCGTGGGGCAGCTATCTTATTTGTCAGAAAATACTGCACAGACTTGCACTTGTTTAGCTGGGCAAATACAGTTAGAGGATAAAGTTTGCCGTGGTGGCAAGGTATTGGAACAACAGAGAATACAATGATGCAGGATTTGCGTCTGATATTAATCGTTGTTGGCGCGATCGCCATAATAGCGTTGCTACTTCACGGACTGTGGACCAGCCGTAAAGAGCGCTCTTCCGTGTTTCGCGATCGCCCGCACAAACGTCTGAAACAGCGCGAAGAAGCGGATGAAGATCTGCTGAGCGAAGAAGATGATGATGGTGTCGGCGAAGTGCGTGTCCGTCGCAATCGTGACGCGCATGTCGAACCCGAATTCGACGCACCTGTGACTAAGCCTGTCAGCGCGCCACGTGCGCCTGAACCTGCGCGTCAGCCATTCCCGCGTCATGAAACCCCATTGATGGGTGATCCGCTGCTGGATGATGCGCCGGAAGTGCGCCAGCCTGCATCTGCGCCACAACCGCCGGTGGTTAAACCTGCGCCGCAGCCGCAGCCGCAGCCACAACCGCAGCCTCACTCCGTTCAGGCCGATCCCTTACTGGATAACGAGCCACTTTCTGCCACGCAGCCTGCGCCTGAGTTCCAGGCCGCTGAAGAGCCCGAATACGAAGAAGAAGCGCCGGTTGCACACGATGAACCAAAACAGTCTGCTGCTTCTACCCAGAGAAAAAATGAAGCGGTACTGGTGTTGCATGTTGCTGCCCACGCCGGTGGCGAACTGAACGGTGAAGCCTTATTGCAGGGTATTTTGCAAGCGGGCTTCCAGTTTGGTGAGATGAATATTTTCCATCGTCACCTGAGCCCAGCGGGCAGCGGTCCTGTGTTGTTCAGTCTGGCGAACATGGTGAAACCGGGCTCCTTTAATCCCGACACCATGGGCGATTTCAGCACGCCGGGTATCTCCATCTTTATGATGGTGCCGTCGTATGGCGATGCGAACCAAAACTTCAAGCTGATGCTGCAATCTGCCCAGCGTATTGCGGATGATGTCGGCGGGGTTGTGCTGGATGATGAGCGTCGCATGATGACGCCACAGAAGCTGGAAACTTATAAAGCGCGTATTCGCGAAGTTATCGGCTGATAGCCGCGAGCAAAATCAAATATTAACGAAACAACCCCCGCATGTCGGGGGTTTTTTATCGGATAAAACACTATGAAATCGGTTCAGGAGCAGATCACCGCGCTGCGCACCTCGTTACGTCACCATGAGTACCTCTATCACGTGATGGATACGCCGGAAATTCCGGATGCAGAATATGACCGACTGATGCAGCAATTGCGTGAACTGGAAGCGGCACATCCCGATCTCATTACCCCGGATTCGCCGACTCAGCGCGTGGGCGCAGCACCGCTGGCTGCCTTCGAACAGGTGCGCCATGAAGTGCCGATGCTGTCACTCGACAACACCTTCGATGAAGCCGGTTTCCTTGCCTTCAATAAGCGCGTCCAGGATCGCCTGAAAAGCAGCGACGATCTGACCTACTGTTGCGAGCTTAAGCTGGATGGCCTGGCGGTCAGTCTGTTGTATGAAGATGGACTGCTGGTGCGTGCGGCGACACGCGGTGATGGCACCACGGGCGAGAATATTACCGCCAACGTGCGCACTATCCATGCCATTCCGCTGCGTCTGCACGGCGACAATATTCCTGCACGTGTCGAAGTACGTGGTGAAGTCTTTATGACCGAAGCGGGCTTCGAGAAACTCAATGAGGATGCACGTCGCACCGGCGCGAAAGTGTTTGCCAACCCGCGCAACGCCGCGGCGGGATCGCTACGTCAGCTCGATCCGCGCATTACCGCTAAACGTTCTCTGACTTTCTTCTGTTACGGTTTCGGCCTGCTGGAAGGCGGTGATATGCCCGCCAGCCACTGGCAGCGCCTGCAGCAATTTAAAGCCTGGGGTTTACCGGTCAGCGACCGTATTCGTCTGGCGCATACCGCGGAAGAGGTGCTGGAATTTTATCGTCAGGTTGAGCAGGATCGCCCGACACTCGGATTCGATATTGATGGCGTGGTCATCAAGGTCGATTCGCAGGCACTGCAGGAACAATTAGGCTTTGTCGCCCGCGCCCCGCGCTGGGCCGTTGCTTTTAAATTCCCGGCGCAGGAGCAGATGACCTTTGTGCGCGATGTTGAGTTTCAGGTGGGGCGTACTGGCGCGATTACGCCAGTCGCTCGTCTGGAGCCGGTGCAGGTGGCTGGCGTGGTGGTGAGTAATGCCACCTTGCACAATGCGGATGAAATTGCGCGTCTTGGCCTGCGCATTGGCGACAAAGTGGTGATTCGCCGCGCCGGAGATGTGATTCCGCAGGTGGTCAACGTGGTGGAATCCGAGCGTCCGGATGATACTCGCGAAATCATCTTCCCCAGCCATTGCCCGGTGTGTGGCTCGGATGTCGAGCGCGTGGAAGGCGAAGCCGTTACCCGTTGTACCGGAGGGCTGATTTGTGGTGCCCAGCGTAAAGAGGCGCTCAAACATTTTGTTTCTCGTCGTGCGATGGATGTTGACGGCATGGGCGACAAAATCATCGATCAGCTGGTCGAAAAAGAGTACGTACAAACACCTGCCGATCTGTTCCGTCTGACGGCGGGCAAGCTGACGGGACTGGATCGCATGGGGCCGAAATCGGCACAAAATGTGGTGGATGCGCTCGAAAAAGCGAAACTCACCACGCTGCCTCGCTTCCTGTATGCGCTGGGGATTCGTGAAGTCGGTGAAGCCACTGCGGCCAATCTGGCCAATCATTTTGGCGATCTTGAGAAGGTGATGAACGCCGATCTGGATGCGCTGATTGCGGTGCAGGACGTGGGTAAAGTCGTGGCCGCGCATGTGCGCAACTTTATGGAAGAAGAGAGCAATCGCGAAGTCATCCGCGAACTCACCGAAGAGGTGGGCGTGCATTGGCCGCAGCTGGAAGTGGTAAATGTTGAAGAGATCGACAGCCCTTTTGCTGGCAAGACCGTGGTGCTGACCGGATCGCTGTCACAGATGAATCGCGATGATGCCAAAGAACGTTTAGTCGCGTTGGGCGCGAAAGTGAGCGGCAGCGTGTCGAAGAAAACAGACTTACTGATTGCTGGCGAAGCAGCGGGTTCCAAGCTGGCGAAAGCGCAGGAGCTCGGTATACCCGTGATCGACGAAGCGGAAATGATTCGGCTGCTGGGAGCCTAACGTGGACAAACATCAGCTGGTTGAAATCGCCAATACCGCTATGCCGTTCGGCAAGTATAAAGGCCGCATGCTGATTGATGTGCCAGAAGAGTATCTGCTGTGGTTTGCGCGTAAAAACGAATTTCCGGCAGGGAAGCTGGGCGAGCTGATGCAGCTGACCCTGGCGATCAAAATAGAAGGATTGCAGGGGTTAGTTAAACCGCTGAAGCGCAGTGAATAACAAAACGGCCCGCAATTGCGGGCCGTTTGCTTAGGATTTTTGTGCTTCGACTTGCTGCTGTGCCAGCCGCTTCTCATTGCCCGCCTTATAACGCTGGGCGATGAAGGAGCAGACCATCAACTGCACCTGATGGAAGATCATCAGCGGCAGCACGATAATCCCCACTGAGCTGGCCGGGAACAGGATATTTGCCATCGGCACGCCATTGGCGAGACTCTTTTTCGAACCACAGAACAGCACCACGATTTCATCGGCGCGGCTGAAACCAAACAGACGCGAGGCACCCAGGTTAATCGCCAGCGCGACAAACAGAATCAGCACGCTGCCTGCCAGAATCCACAGCAGCGTATCCACACCCACGCGATGCCAGATACCGTTGACCACTGCTTCGCTGAACGCGGAGTAAACCACTAACAGAATCGAAGTCTGGTCGGTTTTACCAATCAGGCTACGATGTTTCTCCACCCAGCCGCCAATCCAGCGACGTGACATATGACCAATCACAAACGGCACCAGCAGTTGCAGCATGATTTTGCCAATCTGCTCCAGACCGTTGCTCGGCGCATCGCTATGGACGTTCATCACCAGATTCACCAGCAGCGGCGAGATGAATACGCCCAGCAGGCTGGATGCCGAAGCGGCACAAACCGCAGCCGCCACGTTCCCCCCCGCCATGGAGGTGAAGGCAATCGCAGACTGCACGGTGGCAGGCAGAATACACAGATAAATGAAGCCGGTATAAATCTCTGGCCCGACGTTCACCGGATGCCACCACACCAGCAGCAAGCCAAGAATCGGGAACACCACGAAAGTGCTGCACATGATCCACAGATGCAAACGCCAGTGGCTGCTGCCGGCAATGATTTTCTCGCGTGACAGCTTGGCACCGTGCATAAAGAACAGCAGGGCGATGGCGGCGGTGGTCAGGTATTCAAAGAAATCGACAAACCCGCCTTTGGCCGGGATGAAGCTGGCCAACAGCACAGTGATGATGAGTTTGACCATCATCGGGTCGAGTCGTAAAAAGCCCATTGTTACAATCCGGTTAAAATAAAAAAGATGGTGCTGATTGTGCGCCAGCTAGGTTTAGAAATAAAATTGATTTATTGCATCAATCTATGAGCGATATCGATGAATTACACCTTACGTCAGTTACGCACCTTTGTGGCTGTGGCGCAGCAGGGCAGTTTTAGCCAGGCAGGGCAGGCGATTGGGCTCAGCCAGTCGGCGGTCAGCCACAGTATTAAAGAGCTGGAAGCGGAAATGGGCGTGCGTTTGCTGGACCGCACCACACGTGAAGTGATGCTGACGGAAGCGGGGCACCAGCTGGCATCGCGGCTGGAACGGTTGCTGGAGGAGTTAAACACGACGCTGCTGGATTTGCGCAGTTACGGCGAGCAGCGCAGTGGCACCGTACGTGTTGCCGCCAGCCAGACACCTTCGGCAAATCTAATGCCGCAGTGTCTGGCGAGTAGCCAGCAACGTTATCCGGATATCCGCGTCATCCTGCACGATCGCGCTCAGCAGTCAGTGCTGCAAAGCGTGCGCAATGCGGAGGTGGATTTTGGCATTGTCATCGGGCCGCTAGGGGATGCCGATCTGGATTACGAAGCGATTTTGCAGGAGCCGTTCTTATTGTTGTGCCATGCGGATGATGTTTTGGCCCAGGTCGAGCGAGCGGAATGGACGATGCTGGCGGGGCGCAACCTGGTTTTGCAGGATTATGCTTCAGGAAGTCGTCTTCTGGTGGATGCGGCGCTGCAGCAGTTATCGATTCAGGTGCAGGTGGTGCAGGAAATTGGTCATCCCGCCACGCTGTTTCCGATGGTGGAAGCCGGTATTGGCATCAGCATTTTGCCTGCGCTGGCGTTACCGCTGCCGGCGGGGCGGAAACTGACGGTGCGACGCCTCTATCCGGAAATCCATCGAAATCTGATGCTGATTAAACGAAAAAATCGCTCTCTGACACCCGCTGCGGAAGCGATCTGGCAGGAAGTGCGCCAACAAGCAGGCCTGCTGGCGCAACAACGTGCTCTCAAACCGGCGTTTTAGACGTAAACGTTGATCTGATTGGTCTCGGTCGGACGGTTAATGCCATCGGCTTTCTGAGCGCTGGTGGCACTTTCCGTCGTGGGCTGCTGTGCTTCTTGTTTCTGTTGTGCTTTTTCTGCTGCCTGCTGCTCGATTTGTGCAATCTGCGCTTCAATCATCTGAATCTGCGATTGCAACATCTGTTCCTGTTCAGATTTTTGCTCATCTGTCAGGGAGTCATCACTGGATAAATCTTTAATTTCTTTGGTGATGCTTTGAATCTGTTTATTCAGGCTGGCAATTTCTGACGTTGAACCGCTACCGCTGCTTGCGGTACTGACACTGCTAACACTTGAGATAGTAGACATGGTTTTCTCCTTGCAATAGACCATTATCGTTATCGGCAAGGGGATAAAACGGCTTGAGCACACAAAGCGTTAAGTGTTTGCAAAGGTTTTGTGAGGACGGGCAAATCGCAGATAGCAAAAAGGCGCCTTTAGGGCGCCTTTCTACATTGGTGGGTCGTGCAGGATTCGAACCTGCGACCAATTGATTAAAAGTCAACTGCTCTACCAACTGAGCTAACGACCCGAAGTGGTGGGCGATGACGGGCTCGAACCGCCGACCCCCTCCGTGTAAAGGAGATGCTCTACCAACTGAGCTAATCGCCCACTTCGGAACTGCTTAACAAAAGTGTCATCTGACTAAGATATGGTGGGCGATGACGGGCTCGAACCGCCGACCCCCTCCGTGTAAAGGAGATGCTCTACCAACTGAGCTAATCGCCCATATCTTACTCTTCAAACTCTTGCACACTGCGAGCCACTTTTAGGGTGGTGGGTGATGACGGGCTCGAACCGCCGACCCCCTCCGTGTAAAGGAGATGCTCTACCAACTGAGCTAATCACCCCCGCTGTGTGGAGTCGCATTATAGGGATCCTTCGAAGTGAGTCAACGCTTTTTAAAACATAAATGTGCGTTCGCTTTAAATTTAGGCAGCATGCCGCGCTTTTAGCCAATGTGCTGGTTTTATTAGCAGAAAAACGCACTTCAATCTGTGATGCCGCCGCGAGAGTCATTGAGGAAAGCGTCTCACCTGCTAGAATATGCGCACTGTTTTTTCGCGTTAACCCGTTTTTTTGTCATCCAGACAAAGAAACCTGCGCATCTAAGGCAATGCTGAATGAAAATCAAAACTCGCTTCGCACCCAGCCCAACGGGCTACCTGCATGTGGGCGGTGCCCGTACTGCTCTTTATTCCTGGCTTTATGCTCGCCACAACAAGGGCGAATTCGTTCTGCGTATCGAAGATACCGATCTGGAACGTTCAACGCCGGAAGCCATTGAAGCCATCATGGATGGCATGAACTGGCTCAACCTGCAGTGGGATGAAGGCCCGTACTATCAGACGAAGCGCTTTGATCGTTACAACGCGGTCATCGATGAGATGGTAGCAGCAGGTACTGCTTATAAATGCTATTGCTCTAAAGAGCGTTTAGAAGCGCTGCGTGAAGAGCAGATGGCGAAAGGCGAGAAGCCACGTTATGACGGCCGTTGCCGTGACAGCCATGAACATCATGCGGCGGATGAGCCTTGCGTGGTGCGTTTCCGTAATCCGCAAGAAGGTTCGGTGATTTTCGATGACCAGATCCGTGGTCCAATTGAGTTCAGCAATCAGGAGCTGGATGATCTGATCATCCGCCGCACCGATGGTTCACCAACCTACAACTTCTGTGTGGTGGTGGATGACTGGGATATGGGCATCACTCACGTGATCCGTGGTGAAGACCACATCAACAACACGCCACGCCAGATCAACATCCTTAAAGCGATTGGTGCAGAGGTGCCAACTTACGCGCACGTCTCCATGATCCTGGGTGATGACAGTAAAAAGCTGTCGAAACGCCATGGCGCAGTCGGTGTGATGCAGTACCGTGATGACGGCTATCTGCCGGAAGCGCTGCTCAACTATCTGGTGCGTCTGGGCTGGTCACATGGCGACCAGGAAATTTTCAGCGTGGCTGAGATGGCCGAGCTGTTTACCCTGGATGCCGTGAGCAAGTCTGCCAGTGCGTTTAACACCGAAAAACTGCAGTGGCTGAACCATCACTACATTAATACGCTGCCGCCAGAATACGTGGCGACGCAGCTGCAGTGGCACATCGAGCAACAGAATATCGATACCCGCACCGGTCCGGAACTGGCGAAGCTGGTGACGCTGCTGGGTGAGCGTTGCAAAACGCTGGTCGAGATCGCGGCTTCCTGCCGTTACTTCTATGAAGAGTTTGAAGCCTTTGATGCTGACGCGGCGAAGAAACATCTGCGTCCTGTTGCACGCCAGCCACTGGAAGTGGTGCGTGACAAACTGGCTGCGCTGAGCGACAGCGAGTGGAATGCCGAGAATGTGCACAACGCGATTCAGGGTGCTGCTGATGCGCTGGAATTGGGTATGGGCAAAGTGGGCATGCCACTGCGCGTGGCGGTCACCGGTGCAGGCCAGTCTCCGGCACTGGATGTGACGGTTGAAGCGATTGGTCGCAGCCGCAGCGTGGCCCGTATCGAAAAAGCGCTGGCCTTCATTGCTGAACGTGAAGCCCAGGCTTAATTGAGTTAGCGGCAGCCTGTAACGTTGCCGCTTCACTTATCGCGGGCATTAAAAAAGCCGGGTGCATGATGCGCCCGGCTTTTTTTAATCTTCTTTAATCCCTAGCCGTTCCAGCACACCACTAATCCCCTCGCGCAGCAACAATGCAGCCAGTTGATCTTGCTCAGCGGTCGTCATTTGCTGGACAGAATTTATTAATAACGCAGGTAACGTATTTTGTTGAGCACCGTAATTGGCCGCCGGCTCGGTCGCGTGGCGGGTGGACTGAACAAAGCTTTTAACACGCTCATCAATATGAATTAATCGCGCTTTACCACCCTGCACGCCGGGCTTGGGCGTGGTTGTCCAGTTTTCGCGTTTGATCCACTTATTCACCGTTTGCCGACTGTAGCCCGTTTCCAGCGCGAGCTCTTCGGGGGTGAGCCATTCCTTTTTCACGATGCTGTCCCTGTTAAATACATTAGCTGTACATATTACAACAAAACGTAACGGGGAAAAGTAATCAGGCAGGAAAATGCCTCTTGTCTGATGACAAAAGGCATAAATCGGATATTAAGCTTCGCTGGTTTCAGCTTGTGCAGGACGGAAAGCGAGGAAATAGGTGAGACCAACAAATATTGCACCGCCCACGCCGTTGCCGAGGAACACGGCAATCACGTTTGGCGCAAAGTCTGCCCAGCTCATTTGTCCGGCAAAAATCGCGGCGGGCACAATAAACATGTTCGCCACCACGTGCTGGAAGCCAATCGCCACGAAGGCCATCACCGGGAACCACATGCCGAAGATTTTGCCGACCATATCTTTACTGGCGAAGGCTAACCACACCGCCAGACACACCAGCCAGTTGCAACCAATGCCGGAAATGAAGGCGTGCAGGAAATCTGCATTCACTTTCGCGTGTGCAATCGCCACGGTCTTTTTCAGATAATCGCCTTCAGTCATGCCCAACATGTGGCCAAAGAACCAGGCGACCGCGATGCTGCCGATAAAGTTAGCAATCGTGACCCAGAACCAGTTGCGTAGCACGCTAAAACCGCTAATGCGGCGGGCGAACCAGGCAATTGGCAAGGTCATCATATTGCCGGTCAACAGTTCTCCACCGGCCAGAACGGTAAGGATCAGGCCAACCGGGAACACCGCTGCGCCGAGGAAGCCGCCAAACGAGCCCCATTCAGCAGGCAGTTGGTTGATAACATGCAGATCCAACAGAAAACCAGTGGCAATAAAGGCACCGGCCATAAAACCAAGGATCAATAAGGTGGAAACAGGCAAACGGCTTTTAGCCACGCCCGCTTGAATCGCCAGTTGGGCGATCTCTTTCGGTGTATGCAGCGACATATTTCACTTTTCTTTTATTGAACAAGGGGAAAATGCTGGCCGGTCAAAGAGTGATATACCCTGGAAGGTTGACCGGTTAATTAGCGCGCTAAGTTTTACACTTACCCGTAACGAACACAAGATTATTCCTAACATCTTTAACCCTGATTTAACCTCGGTTGCAGGGTGTTAAATGCGAAAATACGTTAACGGAATGCACAGTTGCGTTGAAAAAAAAGCCATTACGGTAGGGCGTTGCCGCCTTTTTCAGCGATTGAACACAGAACGAGAATTTGGCGTTGACACTCAGGGAGCGGTTTCATATGATGCCGTCCGTCGAGTTAAATCGGCTGTTTTTCGGTGCTGGGGGTATAGCTCAGCTGGGAGAGCGCTTGCATGGCATGCAAGAGGTCAGCGGTTCGATCCCGCTTATCTCCACCAAATCGTTTTTAACGATGCACTGAAAAAGATTTCCAGATGTGGGGGTATAGCTCAGCTGGGAGAGCGCTTGCATGGCATGCAAGAGGTCAGCGGTTCGATCCCGCTTATCTCCACCAAATCTCTGTTCGTCCTGAACAATAGCATCACAATCTAACACTGACTGAATTCATAATTGCTCATTTCGTATGCAGAATGGCGTCATTATTCGTGTGACGACAACTCCCAGCGTTCTGAAATGCGCCAATCTTTTGATATCAAGTTTCTCGACGAATTGCGCCGTAAATCGCGCGTGCTTCTTCCTGTGCGCTGAGATGATCTCACCCATTCAGCACCAGCTGCTCATTAGGGGCGCAATGAATCGCACCGCAGCAGCTTCTCACGCGCTGCGATGATTAAATCCGTTAAGCATTCAGCACGGCATCAGAGTGCGCCATAAATCGTGCCGCCAGAGCTTAGTGTGCACTGAAATTATGCACAATCTGGTCGCGGCGCAATTCATGGCGCTAAGAATTAAGCGGTTGCGGCTTGTTCTTGTGCAGGCAACACGCGGAAGCCGTGCGTGCCATCACGATCCAACTGCGCCACCAGACCGTATTCCCAATCGAGATATGCCTGCATCACAGCAGGTGCGATATCGGTGCCTTCATACGGACGACGATAGCGATCAATCGCCGGAGACAGCAATTGTTGGTCGCCTTGCTCGGTGGGCAGTTGCGCTGCGCGCCAGGCTGCATTGCCGCCCTCCAGTACAAACACCGGCTTGCCGGTGAGTTCTGCCACCTGTTCAACCGCATATCCGGCCAGCAGGCTGCTGCCACAGGTCAGAACATAACGTCGTGCCGCTGGCAGTGCGGATTTGCCCTCTTTTTGCAGCGTTGAACGTAGCAGCCAGCCCGCGCCTGGAATATGGCTGTTGAGGTGATTGGCGCGCGTGGTGAAGTCCAGTACCTGGGTCTGACCTTCTTCCAGCCACTCCGCCAGTTGCTGCGGAGAAATAAACTCGGGCTGCGCAACCGCAGGAACCTGCGCTTTCCAGGCGCCGGTGGCACTGAAATCACTGGCCTGCAGCTCTTCCAGCACCGAGACCTGCCAGCCAAGCTGCGCCAGCCAGGAGGCGGTCATATTGGCGCGTACACCATCGTCATCAATCAGTACAATCCGCGCGCCACGCACGCTGGCGTAATGGTCAGTTTCCTGCACCAGCTGTCCGCCTGGAACATGACGACTGCCGGGCAGATGACCCGCCGCATACTCGTCAGCGTCGCGCACATCAAACAGGTAAGTGGTGCGCGGTTCCTGCTGCCAGCGCTTGAGCGTTGCCAGTGGAATACGTTCTACGCCAGCGCGATCGGCAATGCCTCGTGCGTGACTCGCCGCCTGTCGCTGTGCGGTTTCACTGGCATCACCGTAACGGCGTGACTGACCTTTATCCAGATCGTGGCCTGCCAGCGTCCAGCCAATCGTGCCGTTGCGCAGCGCAAACACCGGATTACGGATACCGGCATTGACCAGCGACTGGGTGCCGATAATGCTGCGCGTGCGGCCCGCACAGTTCACGATCACCGTGGTTTCCGGTGATGGCGCGATATCGCGCACGCGCAACACCAGCTCACCGCCCGGTACGCTGGTGGCGCCTGGAATGCTCATGGTCTGGTATTCATCAAAGCGGCGCGCATCCAGCACCACCACGTTGGCGTCGCTGTTGATTAAGCTGTGTACTTCATCAGCTGACAGGGAAGGGGTGTGATTGTGATGTTCTACCAGTTCACCAAAGGCCTTACTCGGTGAATTCACATCAATAAACAGCTCCCCGCCGGCTGCCTGCCAACCCGTTAAATCCTCTTTTAACAGCGCCACATTGCTGTAGCCCAGCGCGGCAATACGCTCTGCTGCTGCCTGTGCCAGACCCTCGCCGTTATCATATAAAGTGATGGCTGTTGTGGATTGTGGAATGCGGTCCAATAGCTCCAGCTCCAGTTTGGAGAGCGGGATATTCACCGCAAACAGCGGATGGCCGGTGGCAAACAGCGCTTCGTCGCGCACATCAACAATCGCCACTTCCTGCTGCTGACGCAGAGCTTCAAGAATGTCCGCAGCCTGGCGGAAAGGGAAAACGGTTTTACTCATGTGATAGATCCCAAATGTTCGGTAAGTAACGGTTGCTGTAACCGGAGATAAACTGTTTTTCACTGCCGTCTTCGCGATATACCGCGCGTTTGACCGCGCCAATGTTGGCGCCATACACGTGGATGCTGATCGAGACGCGATCGTCATAGGCATTGCTGACGCGATGGATATCGCCCACGGTGGGAGAGACGGCTTCGACACTACCGGGATCAAGACGTACCGGCGCACCTTCTGGCTGCAGGCCGTTCGGCCCGGGCTGCCAGGATTGCGATATCTCCGCACCGCGCAGCATGCCAATTAATCCCCATACGCGATGGTCGTGAATCGGGGTTTGCTGGCCAGGCCCCCAGACGAAGCTCACAACTGAAAAGTGCTGCCGGGCATCGGCGTACAGCAGATATTGTTGATAGTGTTCGGGATGCGGCTGGGTATAAGCCTCGTCCAGCCAGTCGTCATGTTGGATCAGCTCGCCCAGCCAGGCGCTGCCCTGTTGCAAAACAGTGGCTTCATCGGGATTCTGGTCGAGCAAGGTGGCAAGGTTACCGACAAAGTCGCGTAAGCGATGATGCTGATAGGCACTCATGATTTATCTCCCGGCAAAGCGGGATCAAAAGCCGTAAGTTCCAGACCGTAAGACAGGTTGTTGAGTTCGCCTGACGATTTTAACGCGGCAAAACGATCCCCTTTAACATCGCCCAGGCGCAGTGTGACTTTATCAGCGGCGAACAGCGGATGGAGCGTGAAGAGCGCCAGCGCAACGCCGGTAAAGAGAGTTGCCAGCCGCATCAGGCGCTCCTTTTGTTAGCGGCGTTTAGCGCCGCGACTTTCTCGCGCGTCAGCGGAATCAGCTCCTCGCCATATTCCACCGCATCATTCAGCGGATCGAAGCCGCGAATCAGCACGCTGTGAATACCCAGGCGATAGTAATCCAGCAGCGCATCGGAAACCTGATCGGCGGTGCCTACCAGTGCGGTGGAGTTGTAGCCGCCCTGTACCAGTTTCGCTACGCCGGTCCATAACACTTTGTCCAGGCGATCGCCTTCATTGGCGGCAGCCAGCAAACGCTGAGCGCCAACACTTTGCGGCTTGGGTTTACCAAAGGCGAAGCCGGTCTCTTGTAACTGCTTCTCGGCCAGTTCACGGATATGCTCGGCACGTTCCCAGGCCTCTTTCTCGGTTTTCCCGATAATCGGACGGAACGAGATATTGAAATCAATCTCACGCCCGTGCTGAGCCGCAGCGGCTCGCACATTGCGCACCGTCTCTTCCGCCCCTTTCAGTGGCTCGCCCCACAAGGCAAAGACATCGGCATGGCGCGCAGCGACATCAATCGCCTCCTGAGACGATCCACCAAAGTATATCGGCAGCTTTTTCTGCGCAGGTTTGATGGCGGAAAACGCCTGCTCAGCCTGGTAAAAATGTCCCTTGTGATCATAAGGCTGGCTGGATTCCAGACTCTGCTTCAGCACGGCAAGAAACTCATCGCTGCGCGCATAGCGTTCGGCTTTATTCAGGAAGTCACCATCACGACGCTGCTCGACATCGCTACCGCCGCTGATGATATGCACGGCCAGCCGACCATCGGTCAGTTGATCCAACGTTGCCAGCTTGCGTGCGGCCAGTGTCGGTGCGACAAAGCCCGGACGGTGTGCCAGCAGGAATTTTAGTGTTGAGGTGTGTGCCGCAGCATGTGCGGTCACCAGAAAGCCGTCGGGTTGATCGGACCAATAGCCCACCAGAATGCGATCAAATCCCGCTTCTTCATGGGCGCGGGCGAAACGCGCGATGTAATCTTTATCGAACAGTGGACCGCTGGCGGGAATGATTTCGGAAGCCAGGCGGTGGCCAATCATGCCAAGAAATTGAATGCTCATACGATTCTCCAGATGTGACGTTATGGAGAAAAGCTACGGGCGCAGGCAACCGGGACGGAAATTCAATATTGTGAAAAGGTTTTGCGTCAGGCGGGGAAGCGGCGAATGACGGGGATAAAAGGGATGAAATGCAAGATAGAACAGAAAGGCATAATTAAGAAGAGAAGGGCGAGCCGCAGCTCGCCCTGAACATCAGAAGGCCAGAACCAGACCGGCGATAGCGGCAGAAAGCACGCTCACCAGGGTTGAGCCGTACAGCAGTTTAAGGCCGAAGCGAGAAACCACGTTACCCTGTTCTTCGTTCAAGCCCTTAATCGCACCCGCCACAATCCCGATAGAGGAGAAGTTAGCGAAGGAGACGAGGAACACAGACAGGATTCCTTCTGCGTGCGGTGACAGCTGACCAGCAATCTTCTGAAGATCCATCATCGCCACGAATTCGTTAGAAACCAGTTTGGTTGCCATGATACTGCCAACCTGCAGCGCTTCACTGGACGGCACGCCCATCACCCACGCAAACGGGTAGAACACATAACCCAGCACACCCTGGAAGCTGATGCCGAAGATCAGGTCAAACAGCGCGTTCAGGCCAGAAATCAGGGCGATAAAACCAATCAGCATGGCGGCAACGATGATCGCCACTTTGAAACCGGCAAGGATATATTCGCCCAGCATTTCGAAGAAGCTCTGACCTTTGTGCAGATCCTGCAACTGCAGATCTTCTTCGCTATCGACGCGGTACGGGTTGATCAGTGACAACACAATGAAGGTGCTGAACATGTTCAATACCAGCGCGGCCACCACATATTTCGGCTGCAGCATAGTCATATAAGCGCCGACGATGGACATGGAAACTGTCGACATTGCCGTAGCAGCCATGGTGTACATGCGACGCTGTGACATTTTGCCAAGGATATCTTTATACGCGATAAAGTTTTCTGACTGTCCCAAAATCAGAGAGCTTACGGCGTTGAAGGATTCCAGTTTGCCCATACCGTTGACTTTTGACAGCACGGTACCGATGCCGCGGATCACCCAAGGCAGGATACGGAAATGCTGCAAAATACCGATCAGCGCGGAGATAAACACGATCGGGCACAGAACATTCAGGAAGAAGAACGCCAGGCCTTTGTCGTTCATGTTGCCGAATACGAAGTTAGTCCCTTCGGCAGCATACTTCAGTAGATGGTCAAACAGACCCGCGAACCCTTTGACGAAGCCGAGGCCCGCTTCAGAGTTGAGGAAGAACCACGCCAGCAAAACTTCGATCACCAGAAGCTGTACGATGTAACGAATGCGGATGCTTTTACGATCATGACTGACCAGCAAGGCCAGTACGGCTACCACCACTAATGCCAAAAGAAAGTGCAAAATATGGGACATGTCGGCTCCAAATTTGAGGAGGGTTGTATTTTGTTGCGTATTCTATGTAACGCGTTACTTAAAAACGAGATCAAAACCACATTATAAGTATTCGGTATCGACAAATTTCTAAGAATAGTCTCACCGCTCACAACCTCTTCACAAAGCCTTCACAAGAAATATCCATAAAAACATTGTCTATAAAATAACCCGGGAGTAGAGTGATTCCTGTTGCAAACATTTTGGCAAGAACTGGCTTTACCGCAAGGTATAGCAATGGCTATACTTCATAGCACCATCTATTATTACGATAACTATAATCAAATTTCACTTGCCTTGAGCGCCCGTTAAGCTGCATGGGTCAACAAGCGTTAGGACAGGGTCCACACTATGTCAGAAAGTCGCACTGCTGAGCGCGCCGCTCGCGGAGCCAGAAAAATCAAGCTCGCGCTGCTTGGCCCTGCCTTCATCGCGGCAATTGGTTATATCGATCCCGGTAACTTTGCCACCAATATTCAGGCGGGTGCGGCCTACGGCTACAAACTGCTGTGGGTGGTGGTCTGGGCCAATGTGATGGCGATGCTGATTCAGCTGATGTCAGCCAAACTTGGCATCGCCACCGGTAAAAACCTTGCCGAGCATATCCGCGATCGCTTTCCACGCCCGGCAGTGTGGTTCTATTGGGTGCAGGCGGAAATCATCGCCATGGCCACTGACCTCGCGGAATTTATCGGTGCGGCACTCGGCTTTAAATTATTGCTGGGGATTTCGCTACTGCAAGGCGCCGTGCTCACCGGCGTCGCCACCTACCTGATTTTGATGCTGCAAAGCCGGGGGCAGAAGCCGCTGGAGTTGGTGATTGGCGGCCTGCTGTTGTTTGTCGCCGCTGCCTATATTGTTGAGCTGTTTTTCTCGCAGCCGAAAGTGAGTGAATTGGTCACCGGTATGGCGTTGCCTTCGCTGCCCACCTCTGACGCCGTGTTCCTCGCTGCCGGTGTGCTGGGTGCCACCATCATGCCGCATGTGATTTACCTGCACTCGGCACTGACGCAACACGGTAACATTGGCAGTAAAGCGGATCGCTACTCGTCCACTAAACTCGATGTGGCGATTGCCATGACCATTGCCGGCTTTGTCAATCTGGCGATGATGGCGACTGCGGCAGCAGCTTTCCACTTCAGCGGGCATACCAGCATTGTGGATCTCGACCAGGCGTATTTGACGCTGCAACCTTTGCTGGGCCGCGCAGCAGCCATTGTGTTTGGATTAAGTCTGGTGGCGGCAGGCTTGTCTTCTACCGTGGTGGGAACACTAGCGGGACAAGTCGTGATGCAGGGCTTTATTCGCTTCCATATTCCGCTGTGGCTGCGTCGCACCATCACCATGCTGCCTTCCTTTATTGTGATCTGGGCCGGATGGGATCCAACGCGCATTCTGGTGATGAGCCAGGTACTGTTGAGTTTCGGTATCGCACTGGCATTGATCCCGCTGTTGGCCTTTACCGGCAACCGCGAGTTGATGGGCGATGAGATGGTCAATTCGCGCCTGATGCAAAACGCCGGACGCCTGATAGTGGTGCTGGTGGTGGCGTTAAATCTCTATCTGTTGGTCGGTGAGGCGCTCGGCTGGTAACGCTTCGGCTGGTCAAGACGAAAAAAAGAAAATCCCGGCTATCAGGCCTAATGCTTGTCAGTTAAGATCTTAATGGAGGCCGCAGCGGATAACGTTGCGGCTTCTTTTTTACCGCCCTTGGGTAATGCCGCACTCTTCTTTCCGGCAGCACCAGCCCTGGCGCCATCGCCCTTAT
>NZ_SZZZ01000028.1:0-40626 GCF_009830025.1 Pantoea sp. Taur | reverse complement strand
CTGGCGTGAAAGGTGAAACAGGGGAGCTAAGCTGCGGGACAAGGTCTTACCTTAATGGACGCGTCAGATTCACCCTGTTTCAGGTGAAGGTAGCTAACCATCACCTACTGCAGGATTCAAGATACAAGGACGCGGGCGGAAGGCGGGGCGGCACAGGGATGTGCCATCCCCCGCCGTTCCGTGGGGCAGAAGAACGAAGTAAGGGTACCGCGTCAGCGGCGCGAGGACGCCAGCCCCCCTGCGCCCCCTGCCAGCATTAACTCGGTTTTAAGCCAACCCGCATTTCAGCCCGCAATCCAAACACCCGCAGTCCAACCGCAACCGCCAACCCTCACAATTTAACCGCGGCGCGCATCCGGGCGTACCAAATCAAACCGCAAATCCTCACTGATGCCGTAATACGCCGATGGGCCGCCGGCTCGCAGAATAGGCTGTGCCTTGGCGGTCTGATAAATGCCATCTTCCAGCAGCGTCTCATCAATATGAATTGCCACCACTTCTCCCAACACCAGCCAACTCTCCAGTTCAGTGCCTTGCACATCCTGCAGGCGAATTAGCTGGGTCAGGCGGCACTCAAAATTCACCGGGCTCTCTGCCACCATACTGACGTTTACGTGCGAGGCAGCGATGGGTGTCAATCCCGCGAGTGCGAACTCATCTTGTTCAGGCGGCACAGAAGCCGAGCTTTCATTCATCGCTTCGGCGAGCGGGCGAGTAGCCAGATTCCAGACGAATTCTTTGCTTTCACTGATATTGCGTACACTGTCTTTCCAGCCGCTACTGGCAAAACCAATAATCGGCGGATGATAGTTAAAGCAGTTAAAGAAACTGTACGGGGCCAGGTTGCGCTGGCCACTGGCGCTCTGCGAACTCACCCAGCCAATCGGGCGAGGACCAACAATGGCGTTCAGCGGATCGTGTGGCAAACCATGCCCGCTCCTTGGCTGATAAGTATGACGTTGTCGCATTAGCGCTCCTGGCTCGTCTGTTAAACTTCGCACCGCAACGCTGTCATGGCATTCCTGTCGCAATCATCAGGAAACGCTAGCGGATGACCATCACGACAGCCTTGCTGTAGCACGAATTATTTTGGAATCAATTTTGGGATATTAGGTTTAAATGCAATACAGATAATCGTGTAAGCGGATTGTGCGATGCCGCCATCCAGCGTATCTTACGCCCGCGCTACTATCCGGAGAATCTATGAACAAGCCAACCGCCACCTCGCCATTCCATCCCCGTAATCGCCATCAGGGCCGTTATGATTTTGCTGCTCTGACCGCGGCTCATCCGCCGCTGGCGGTGAAAGTACGTCCTAATGGCTACGGCGAGCTGTCGGTGGATTTTGCCGATCCTGAAGCGGTAATGCTACTCAATCAGGCACTGATTAAGCTGTTTTATAACCTGAACTGGCAGCTACCGGAAGGCTACCTGACGCCACCCGTACCGGGCCGTGCTGACTATGTGCATGCGCTCGCAGATTTGCTGGCCAGTGACAACGGCGGCAAAGTGCCACGCGATGTCGATGTGATGGATATCGGTTGCGGGGCAAATCTTATTTATCCATTGATCGGGCATGCGGAGTACGGCTGGCGCTTTACCGGCACCGATATTACGGCGGAAGCCATCACGGCGGCAAACCAGATTGTCGCGAGCAATCCCGGCTTGCAGCGCGGCGTGCGTCTGCGTCGTCAGAAAGACGAGTCCGCCATTTTCGCCGGTGTGGTGCACAAAAATGAACGCTATCATGCGGTGCTCTGCAATCCACCGTTCCATGGTTCGGCGCAGGAAGCGGCAATGGTCGGTCAGCGTAAAACGCGCAATCTGGGCTTAGGTAAAAATGCACCGCTCAACTTTGGCGGTCAACACAAGGAGCTGTGGTGCGAGGGCGGCGAGCGCCAGTTCGTGGGTAAGATGATCGATGAAAGCGTGGCCTATGCCGATCGCATTGTCTGGTTTACCTCACTGGTTTCGCGCAAAGAGAACCTGCCTGCGTTGCGCGATCAGTTGCGCGACCTCGAGGTTGAGGAAGTGCGCATCATCGAGATGGCACAGGGGCAGAAACAGAGCCGCTTTATCGCCTGGACATTCCTGCCGCCAGCCGCGCGCACTAAACGCTTCGCGCGCTGAACCAGCGAATCCTGAGGCCACATTCCACATTGTGTCGTTAGTGGGTGCGAATTCGGGATCGCTCATTTAAATACTTGTGCTGAATCGTACGGACTCAAGACCCTAGTCCACATCGGTTGAACATTGAGGCGAGCACTGGAAATATCCCACTTGAGTTCTCGCGTTGAGACTGACGGTTAAAGGCTGCAGCCTGCATGTGTTCGGATGCAGGGGCGAGTCTTAGCCCGCGAATGTAAGCGTTTAATCCGGTGTCCTAAGGTTTCAACCAACGTGTTTTTATGATGGATTGGGCGGCGGCAGCGCTGCCAGCGTGGCCGCGGAACCCACATCGTTGCCGGTCTGCATCACTTCCACCGTCTGATGCGGCGCTTTAATCCCTGCAGCATCAAAATGCTTCTTCACCTTGTCATCCAGCGCAAAACGCACTGTCCACTGCTTCAGCGGTTGGGTGGTGAACGACACGCGCACGGTAAAGGACTGGTTGGTCAGGCCCACTAGTCCGGAAAAACTCGGTTCGCCAATCACCATGCCGCGAATATCCGGATTCTCAAGCAACTCTTTCACCGCTGCCTGTAAGGTCGCATTCACACGCTCGGTGTCTTCACTGCGGTCTACATCATAGTTGGCGACAAACGAGCCAATACCGCGTACAAAGTTGGCGAAAGTGGTGATCGAAGACCACGGAATGATGTGATATGCGCCGGTATCCTGACGCACGCCGACGGAGCGAATTGACATGCGCTCCACCGTGCCAGTGATCGGGCCAATGGTCACCAAATCGCCGGTGTTCATGCCGTTCTCAAACTGAATAAAGATACCGGTGATAATATCCTTCACCAGTGTTTGCGAACCGAAAGACACCGCCAGACCGAGCGCCCCGGCACCCGCCAGCAGCGGCGCGATGTTAACACCCACTTCTGACAGCAGAATCATAATGGTGATGGTGCTGATCACCACCGCCAGCGCATTACGGAATAGCGTCAGTAAGGTGCGCGTACGTGCGCTGGGCATCGGCCTTCCGTGTGAATCCGAAGCCAGACGGCTTTCGATCAGGCTGGCCAGCAGCGTCCAGCCGATGGCGGAGAGCAGCAAAATCATCACGATACGAATCAGCACATCCACCATTTTCTGCCCGGCTCCCATCGTGAGCCAGTGCCAGAGATCAAACAGATTCCAGGCGTTGAGCAGCAGCAATAGCGTGGCGAACACGGTGATCACACGCGCCAGTTTTAGCAGCGCTTTGACCCAATCATTGACGCGTTTTTGCAGTTCCGGATAGTTACGGCGCAGATCCGGCGACAGCGTCAGCGTTTTGCCAATCCAGCGCGTTAGCATGCCGGAAATCAGCGCGGCGATAACAATAATCGCCATGCTGCGCACCGTGGCCGACATCATAAACTTCAGACTGTCACCCGGATTGAAGATAGAGAACAAGAACAGCGCGATAAAGTAGGCGCTCGCCAGCCAATGCCATACCATACCGAAGGCGCGGATAAATAAGGCAAAGAAGCTCATACTGCGATCGGCCAAACGCGACAACTCGTCGTGGATGTTGCGTCGGTTGCGGAAAATCAGCCATAGCGCCCAGCCGGTCATAATGCACATGAT
Organism: Pantoea sp. Taur; assembly: GCF_009830025.1. NCBI lineage: Bacteria > Pseudomonadati > Pseudomonadota > Gammaproteobacteria > Enterobacterales > Erwiniaceae > Pantoea > Pantoea sp. Taur. The sequence goes on along the minus strand of NZ_SZZZ01000028.1, from coordinate 36,888 downwards.
CAACACATTCACCAACGCAGCGATTTGCATATTGACCTGATTGCCGACGATCGGTACCACCACCAGTAAGCCATAACCGATAATGCCGCTGAGCCAGCTAAGACGCGTGTTCCAGTAAGCGGCACGCACATCGGAAAGATGAAAGAAGCGCAGGGTGGGGAAGCGTGGGCAGAATATCAATCGCAACACCGCTTTGAAAAACTCAATCAACGCGAAGGCATTGAGGAATAGCCCCTGCTGATAGGCAATGGTGCGGTTGTTGTTGTGGTAGTTGTCACTGATGATCTGACCAACAAACAGCGTCAGCGCCAGAAGCACTAAGTCGAGAAGAAAGGCCACGATAATGGTGGCAGGCAGATGCAGCCACTTGGTGCGATCCAGATTATGATTGCGCCCCCAGCGACCCATGCGCTGCCACACGGGATACATCAACAGCCGCGTGAACCAGTAGAAAGCAAAAACGGCAGCGGCGAGCCCGGCGAAATACTTCAGTGCATTGAAGAAGGTTTGCTGATTAAAGGATTTGTGCGGCGCGTTAACGATGTTGTCGTGCAAACGAACAAATTGCGAGGCAACGGCGCCTCCGTATTCGCGTGTAACGTTGGTGACGCTCTCCAGTACCGTGGGATCTTCCTGATCGGCCTGCGGTGGAGCCAATACCGGCTGTTCATTATTGGCTTTGCTGGTGGCGGCCTGACGAAGTTGATCGATCAGTTCCTGACGCGAATCGTTATTCTCCAGAATATTGGCCAGCGCGGCATAAGCGGCTTTTTTATCTTCCAGTGTAGGTTCACCTGCAGCGGTGGTGCTGGCAGCGGGCGTTGACGTTTGCTGAGCGGCGACGGCGGCCTGCGGTAGATTGACCGCGTTTGCGTTGGGAACGAGTAACAGACAGATCAGCATCCATATGGTCAGGCACCATGATGGGCGGGCAAACGACATGACCTTCTCCTTGAGCAACGCACAACGGCACAAGAGAAAAAGTATAGTCAGTGATGGAAGGTGAAGATTCTGAAAGGAAATTTCTTTACGGAAGAAGAGGCGGCTTTACAGCCGCCTCGTCATTTATGACACGTGCTGCAGGAACTCGCGCAGACGATCGCTCGGTGGGTTGGTGATCAACTCATCCGGGTTGCCATCTTCCGCGATGGTGCCTTTATCAATGAAGATCAGGCGCGAAGCCACTTTCTGAGCAAAGCCCACTTCGTGCGTTACGATGACCATCGTCATGCCTTCTTCGGCCAGATCCTGCATCACCTTGAGCACTTCATGGCGCAGTTCTGGATCGAGTGCAGAGGTTGGCTCATCAAACAGCATCATCTTCGGTTTCACCGCCAGCGCACGAGCGATGGCAACACGCTGCTGCTGACCACCGGACAGTTCGGCAGGGAAGTGGTGCGCACGCTCGGCGAGGCCGACTTTACCCAACAGTTCACGTGCCAGTTTCTGTGCGTCGTCCTTCTTCGCACCGCGCACGCGAATCGGGCCGAAAGCCACGTTATCCAGCGCACTCATCTGCGGGAACAGATGGAACTGCTGGAATACCATGCCCGCTTCCTGACGAATCAGACGCTCATCGACTTTAGGATCGTTAACTTTCATGCCATCAACGATCAGGTCACCGGTAGTGATCTCTTCCAGCTTGTTGATGCAGCGCAGCAGGGTCGATTTACCTGAGCCAGATGGCCCGATAATCACCACCACTTCGCCCTGATTGATCTTCAGGTTGATGTCATGCAGGACTTTGGTCTGGCCGAAGTTTTTAGAGACGTTTTTAAATTCAATCACAGGATTTTCACCTTCTTCTCAATACGGCGCAGTACAAAGCTCAACACCAACGTAATAACCAAATAGATAATCGCAACGGCACTCCAGATCTCCAGCGCGCGGAAGTTTCCGGCGATGATTTCCTGGCCCTGACGGGTCAGTTCCGCCACGCCGATCACGATAAACAGCGAGGTATCTTTGATACTCACGATCCACTGGTTACCGAGCGGTGGCAGCATACGACGCAGTGCCAACGGCATGATGACGTAACGCAAGGTTTCACGGCGGGAAAGACCCAGCGCCAGACCTGCTTCACGGAAGCCTTTGTTGATCGACAGCACGGCACCACGCGTGATTTCCGCGATATAGGCACCGGAGTTAATCATGATGGTGACCACGGCGGCGGTAAACGGATCGATACGCAGGTCCGGGAAGGCCATCGGTAAGGCGAAGTAAATAAACATCACCTGCACCACGATTGGTGTACCGCGGATCAGCTCGATAAACACCAGCGCGATATTATTGGCGATCCATCCGCCGTACGCGCGCGCGAAACCGGCGACTAAACCAATGATTAACCCGCCAATTAAGCCGAGTACGGAAATTATCAGGGTCATTTTGGCGCCTTCGATCAAAATCGGCAGGGCTGGCCAAATGACGCTCCAGTCAAACTCCATGGTGTAACTCCAAAATCTGTTGCAATGGAAATGTAAAAAGCAGGGAGACTAAGCTCCCTGCTGGAAAAATCGGCTTAGGCCGGAATTATTTTGGCTCGCTGCCGAACCATTTTTTATAAATTGTGTTGTACGTGCCGTTGTCGCGCAGGGTTTTCAGCGCGCCATTAATCTGGTTACGCAGGTCATCGCTGCCTTTTGGCAGGGCGATACCATACTGCTGAGCTTCGATAGACTCGCCAACCGCTTTGAAGCGACCTTTACCGGCGGTGTGGATGAAGTACAGGATGTTTGGCGTGTCGTGCAGCACGGCGTCAGCACGGTTGGTGCCCAACTCCATGTAGGCGTTGTCGATGTTCGGGAACTGACGCAGATCTTTAGACTTGATGTGCGCTTTTGCGTAATCAACAGAACCGGTACCGCTCTTCACCGCAACCACTTTGCCGTTCAGATCGTCGATGCCTTTGATGTTGTTTTCGTTCTCACGCACCATCACCAACAGACCACTTTTGTAGTAGCCGTCAGAGAAGTCGATGGCTTTTTTGCGCTCGTCGGTAATGGTGATGCCGGCCAGAGCCACGTCAACGTTTTTGGTTTGCAGTGCTGGGATAATGCCGCTGAAATCCATTGGCTTCAGGGTGTAGTCCAGCTTCAGTTCTTTGGCGATAGCGGCCCACAGGTCGATATCGAAACCAACGTAATCGTTGCCCTGTTTGAATTCAAAAGGAACGAATGCGGTGTCGGTTGCAACAACCAGTTTCTTATCTGCTGCAGTGGAAGAAAGCGAGAAGGCCAGCGCCAGCGCGGCCACGGAGACTTTAATCAAAGACTTCATCATTATTTTCCTTATTACCCTTCAGACCTGATGGCCTGATGTACGGCTATTCATATGAAAAAATTATGCCAACTTTTCATTTTGCTCGAAATCAGCAGGATGCAGGGCCTGGCTGAAGCGATTTTGCTGTAGTCGAAAAGTCTGCACTAATATGGATCACCAAAATAGTGCATCGTGCTGTTGTGGTGCAGGCACAGTGTGCACCAAGGGCTGAGCAAGGGAAAGGCAGGATTAAGATTTTGTTAACGACGTCAAAAAAAGCACCAAAATGTTACAGATATAAAAAAAGGCGGGATAACCCGCCTTCGCTGTAACGTGCATTATTCAATGTTGGATTCGATAAACCACAGGAATTTATCCAAATCACGCGATGCCGCCGTGAAAATGTCTGCAGTGTCTTCATCACTGACTTCACTGATGGCCTTACGCGTATCGTTCGCGACAATCGCGTAACGATCGGCCAGCGCCTTCAGGTGATCCTGAACGGTATGGATGTTAAGCGGATAGCTTTTCAATGGCGTCTTATCGTTGACGATCTGGGTAGTACCCAGCGCCACGCCGCCGAGCTGTACAACACGCTCTGCAATGGTGTCCTGATGATCGGTAATGGCAGTACGGAAGCCATCCAGCATTTCGTGTACTGCAATAAAGTTGGCGCCGCGCATGTTCCAGTGCGCCTGTTTGGTGATCAGTGACAGGTCAATGTATTCCACTACCAGACGGTTGAGCACCTCGATGGTCGCTTTCTTATCGCTATCAGCAACATCATTACGGGTGTAAATGAGATCAGACGATTTAGTTTTAACCAGTTTTGCGGTACTCATCATTAATGTCCTCTAATTGATGGTTGTCCTAATCAAGCACGGAAATAAGTATAGCAGCAGTTTTCTGCTGTGCCGGATTGTTTAAACCGATGACAGGAATAGATAAACCTTAATGTTGTGCGGGATTTGAGCGTTTAATTTATTTGTCTTTTATAACAGGTGGTTATGCTTAGTGTTAATTATTTTTCAATGATGTTGCAAAATAATAACAAAGAGGAAGCCTGCGATGAAAAAAAGGGAATGAGAATGCTTATATATTCAGCCTGCAGCTTAACATGCTGAATTTGGCATTATTTATTGCGGGTTATTAATATCCACTTCGCTTATTTTGGCACTCTTCTGTTTCATGGTGAGTGTCGAACCCGCCGAAGCGGCAATAATGGCCAGCAGCGCAACCCACTGCTTCAGCGTCAGTAATTCCCCGAGGAACAACATCCCAGAAAGCGCTGCCATCGCGGGTTCCAGGCTCATCAGCGTGCCAAAAATGCGAGCGGGCAGACGGGTCAGGGCCATCATCTCCAGTGAATAAGGAATCGCACTGGAGAGCAGGGCGATAATCAGCGCCAGGGGCAGAATTTCCCAGTGCCAGATGCCGGGTGCCGCAAAGGTTAATCCAAGCGGAACAAAGATCACCGAAGCAATCAACGATCCCATGGCAACGGTTGCTGGACCATGCTCCGCACCGGCACGTTGCCCCGCCAGGATATAGACCGCCCAACAGGCACCGGCTCCCACCGCTAACAGCGCACCCAGCGGATCAATATGGCTGATGCCATCACCAATCGGCAGCAGAAACCACAAACCGGTGACCGCCAGAAGCACCCAGAGGAAATCGAGCGGACGTCGCGCACCGGCCAATGCCAGGGTTAAGGGGCCAAGAAACTCCAGGCCAACGGCAACGCCCAGCGGCACGGTGCGAATGGATAAATAGAAGAGATAGTTCATACAACCGAGCGCCAGACCGTACATCAAGAGCGGTTTGCGCTGTGCAGGAGTGAAACGAAGGCGCCACGGCTTAAAGATGATGCACAGAATCAGGGTGCCCAGTCCGAGACGCAATGCGGTGATGCCCGGAGCCCCTACGGTAGGAAACAGTGATTTTGCCAGGGAAGCACCGCCCTGAAGCGAGAGCATGGCAATCAGTAGCACGGCAACCGGCAACAAAACCGGGGCCATTTTGGCGTTTGTCTGAGGCGTAGACATCCTGTAATTCAATCCTGTAGTGATTAACAACACAGCAACAAAACGCCAGTGTAAAGGAATCTACAGGAAATAAGGAGGTGTGTAAGAGGGAAAATAAATGCGGTGACAGCCTGGGAAATAACCGTTTTCCGGACCATTTAAGTAAAGAAATGTCAGGTTAGTTTAGGAATATCCTTAAAGGCATTATTTGCAGCCCGAAATATTCTTGCAGGAAGATGACACTTTTTATAAGTAAAATGAATGACATAGGAAACTTCATTAACTTTCTGTTACACCAAACAATCTGTTAGACAACAAATAGCGGGCAGAGTTTCTTGCTAATTTTTGTTATATTTTCAGCGTTGTCAGGAGAGAAGTATATTCACATTTGAGGTGGTTTATGAAAAAAATTGCATGTCTTTCAGCACTGGCTTGTGTACTGGCAGTTTCAGCAGGTTCAGCCATGGCGCAGAGCACCGTTTCTGCTGGTTACGCGCAGAGCGATTATCAGGGCGTTGCTAACAAAGCAAACGGCTTCAACCTGAAATACCGTTACGAAGATGGTACTAACCCACTGGGTTGGATCGGTTCTTTCACCTACACCGAAAAAGACCGCACTGACGCTGGCGTTTACAACAAAGGCCAGTATTACGGCATCACCGGTGGTCCTGCTTACCGTCTGAACGACTGGGCAAGCATCTACGGCGTGGTCGGTATCGGTTACGGTAAATACCAGGCGAATGACGCTGCTGCACAGTCTAAATCTGACACCAGCGATTACGGTTTCTCCTACGGCGCAGGCATGCAGTTCAACCCAATCCAGAACGTTGCTGTTGACGTGGGTTACGAGCAGAGCCGTATCCGTAGCGTAGACGTAGGCACCTGGATTGCTGGCGTAGGCTACAGCTTCTAAGTTTTTGCTTAGACCAGAGTTGCACAAGAAACGGCCCTTTTCGGGCCGTTTTTTTATGCTTACTTTTGCGGGGCGGGAGGAAGCGTGGCGCGGATCTTCTTCACCTGATCGGCCGTTACCGGTGCCGCTTTGTTACCCCATCCATTGCGAATAAAGTTAGCGACATCAGCGACCTGCTGATCATCCAGGCGCCAGGCGAAATCTGGCATGGTGAAACCGGTCGGTGCCTGTTGCGTAATCGCACGCTGGCCGCCTTTCAGAATCACACTGATCACTGATGACGGGTCTTCACTCAACAAGGCCGGATTGTGTGCCAGCGCCGGGAAGGTACTGGCATAGCCTTTACCGTCCGTACGATGGCAGGCAGCGCAGTTATCCACGTACACCTGCGCGCCTGGCTGGCTGACATCCCCTTTGAACAGCGCTTGCGACGTCGCATCGCTGGCCTGTGGTGCAGCGGTGTTATCCGCAGCCGGTAAAGACTTCAGATAAACGGCAATCGCATTCAGATCTTCATCACTGAGATACTGGGTACTGTGCGCGATCACATCCGTCATCGAACCAAAGGCAGCGCCTTGCTTATTCGCGCCGGTTTTCAGGAAGGTGGCGATATCTTGCTCAGACCAACTGCCCAAACCCGCTGCCGGGCTGGCGGTCAGATCTGGCGCATGCCAGCCTTCCAGTGTGCCGCCGGTCAGATAGCCTTTGCTGTTCTGATCCATGGCTTTCTCCTGGAAGCCGATGCCACGAGGCGTATGGCATGAGCCACAGTGGCCAAGCCCCTGCACCAGATAAGCACCGCGTTGCCACTGTGCCGATTGACCGGCTACAGGAGCGTAAGTGCTGTCATCGGCAAAGGTCCAGCGCCAAAACGCCAGCGGCCAACGCATGCTGAGCGGCCAGGGGATATCACTTTTGCGATTCTCCTGACTCACCGGTTTCACACCCTGCATAAAGTAGTCATACAACGCGTGCATATCGCTGTCGCTGATTTTGGCATACGACGGGAACGGCATGGCGGGGTAGAGCGAGCTGCCGTCTTTCGCCACACCGCCACGTACCGCTTTGACGAAGTCGTCGTAGCTGTAGTCGCCAATGCCGTGCGTTTTATCTGGCGTGATGTTGGTGGAGTATATGGCACCAATCGGCGTGCTCATTTTGAGCCCACCGGCGAAAGGTTGCCCGCCTGCTGCGGTATGGCATGCGGCACAATCGCCCGCTTTGGCCAGATACTCGCCTTGCTTAACCGAGGCATCGGTCGCGGCCGATGCGGCGTGGCTGATCAGTGCGCCGCCGAGAGCGAAAAAGAGTGCGGATAATTTCACTATAACGCTCCTTATCAGGCCTGAACCAGCGGACCAGGGTTAGCCAGATAGCGGTTGCGAATCGCATCCGCCGCGAATAATGCGGTGGCACAGACAATCCCGGTTGGGTTGTATGCCAGGTTTTGCGGGAAGCAGCATGCGCCCGTAACGAATACGTTCGGTACATCCCAGCTTTGCAGGAACTTATTCACCACGCTGGTACGCGGATCGTCGCCCATCACTGCACCACCGGTGGTGTGCGTTGATTGGTAAGGGCGGACATCGTAATGGCTGTTGAGCGTTTTGAAGCCCACTTCATAGTGCTTAGGATTCATCACCTTGACGATCTCCTCGGCCTTATCTTTGATGAAGTTGGTCATCTTCAGTTCATTCTGCTGCCAGTCAAAGGTCATACGCAGTAACGGTTGGCCGTAGATATCACGGTACGTAGGATCAAGGTCGAGATAGCACTGCTTATACGGCATCACTGAACCTGACGAGCCGACGTTCATGTTGTGCAGATAATTATCTTTGATGGCCTGTTTCCAGCCGGAACCCCAACGCGGCGCATCTTTAGGGATGCCCATCTGCTGGATAGGACGTCCACCGGAGAAGGCCGCAGAAATGGTGGCACCGCCAACAAAGCCGACTTTGCTGTGATCGAAGTTTTCCGCATTGAAATCATCGATAACGGTGGAGGTGGCACCCGTGGCGGCAAATGGATTGAACCAATTGTCGTTGTCATAGAACAGCTTGATACCGCCGGTCATCTGGTAGGCATAGTTTCTGCCCACCACGCCGTCACCGGTTTGTGGATCGTATGGCTTACCGATTTTTGACAACAGCAGTAAGCGCACATTGTGCAACTGGAAGGCACTAAGGATCACCAGGTCAGCCGGTTGCTCGACTTCATTACCTTGCGCATCGATATAGGTGACGCCAGTGGCTTTTTTACCGCTGCTGTCGGTATTGACACGAATCACGTGCGCCTGCGTGCGCAACTCAAAGTTACTAAACGGCTTCAGAGCAGGGATAACACAGCTTTGCGGTGAGCCTTTGGAGTAGTTGAAACAGCCGAAGCGTTCGCAATAACCGCAGTAGTTACACACGCCAAGTTGCACGTTGTAAGGGTTGGTCCAGGGTTCGGTGGTGTTGGCTGCAGGGCACTCAAAGGGGTGATAGCCCAGTTGCTTTGCGGCTTTAGAGAATAATTCGCCGGCATACAGCGTTTTTAACGGTTTGGTGGGATAGCCATTTTTACGAGGAGATTCGAACGGGTTACCGCCTTCGACGGTTTCACCGTTGAGGTTACCGACCTGACCGGCCGCGCCGCAAATTTTCTCAAACTTATCGAAATAGGGCTCCATCTCGGCATAAGAGAAGGGGTAATCCTGCACCGTCATGTCTTTAGGGATGAAGTCAGCACCGTATTTTTCGATGACTGTGCTGCGCATTTTTAAGTCCGCTTCCAGCGGACGCCACAGCTGACCGTTCCAGTGGGTACCGGCGCCGCCCACACCATCACCGGGCAGGAAGGAACCGAAGCGGCGATAAGGCAGCGCGGTTTCCTGCGTGGTGTGACGAACCGTCACGGTCTCTTTCGAGGCGTTTTGGAACAGTTTTAAACGAATGCCGTAAGTCAGTTCATCGGCAATACGCGGATAGGAGAAGTCGGGGTAGGTATCGCGATTTTCGCCGCGCTCCAGTGCCACAATATTCAAACCAGAACTGGCCAGTTCCATCGCCATGAGCGAACCGGTCCAGCCGAACCCGACGATGACCACATCGACGGGCGCTTTTTTTACTGCCGCCATTACACGCTCCTTTTACTGGAAATGCTGACTGGGCCAAGAGGGTAGGGTTTATTAGGCTGCTGTACGGTATCGACGAAATCCGCACGTGCACCGGGAAAACCAATCATTTTCCACGAGGCCAGCGTTTGGTTGCCGCCGTGAATCGGATCGGCGAGATAACCCTCTTTGGTGTTCTCCAGCAGTTGCTCGAAAAACAGCTTGCCGTGAATGGCATCGTTATGCAGTTTGTCGGCTTCCAGCGCACGCAAAACCTCTTCCTGTTGCGCCGTTTCCAGTTGATAAAAATCTTTTTGGTACTGCTGCTGACAGTGCTGGTCAGCTAAGGCGATGCCTAACCGATAGGTATCGCGTGGCACCAGATGGGATTGGTAACCCATTTCCGGAATCGAATCGGCGAACGGGCCTTGCATGTACCACAAGCGACCATAGCCGTAGGGCAATTCCATCTGCTTATCGATAAACACCTGTACACCTTCACTGACGGCGCCAGGACCATTGGCATCGGCAGGGATCAGGCGATCCAGCGCGGCGAGCAGAAATTTCCACTCTTTATCGTTGAAGTAAGCGGGAACATAGTCGGATAACACGCCTTGCGGCTTGTCGGCAGCGGGGGAGGAGAGTGACACCACACCGGTACTGGCTGCGGCGGCGAGGGGAATGAGCGAGAGCGATTTTTGTAAAAATCGTCTCCTGCCCGATGGTTGCTCTTCAGGCTTTTTAAGTGACATTGCTAATCTTCCTTACGAAAAACCCACCCTGGGTTGATTTTGTTATAAGTATGTAATTTTTTGTTATGAGGAGATTAATCAGACGTCACAATAGGTTGCAAGCTAAAAGTTAGCAGCCTAATCGTTTAAGCGTTGTTGAAGGTAAAGTTATGTCAGCGCCTGAAGCGATTCAGCCACAGAGAGCGCAAGGGTTTAGAATTTGTTCAATAACAACAGGAAGAGTGGGACTAAAAAGGTAACAAAATGTGAGATCGTGCAAAGGATCCGTTGAGAAAACGGATCCTGAGAAGGAATTTATGGATGAATCAGCCGCGCCAGATCAGATTTGGGCAAGGGCGCTCGGTCAGCTGTTTGCCGGTCAGCTTTTCAATCAGCATCAGACGCAGGGCAAAAGGCGAGCGTTTAAACAGGCACAGCAGCGATTTCAGCTCAAAAGCCGGTTTGCTTTGCTCAACCTGGAAGCATTTGCCACAGTCGAGGCAGTTTTTCATGGTGGTCATGTTCACCTCCCGAATGAATAACGACGTAACAGTAAGCACAAACCTGCGATAAACAGCAGGAAAAGGAGTAGCAGCAGATAGGGTGCGTTCATCGTTGCCTCCTATATAAGCTATTCGCTTACATTACGAACAAAGATAGCACTGGCTATACTCTTTAGCCAACACTATTTAGGAAAAATTTGTGCTTATTTGTGCCTGGTTTACAATGAGCGCAGCCAGGCCCGCACCGCAGGTAAAGTGCGGCAGATAATAAAGAGGAAGCTGAATGAGTCGTCGTGCAAAGAGCGCCACCAATACGCCCCAGGGGCCGCTTAAAGATATAGAGGAGCATGTCGAAGGATTTCGCCAGGTGCGCGAAGCGCATCGACGTGAACTTATTGATGACTACGTAGAGTTAATCTCTGATTTGATTCGTGAATTTGGTGAAGCCCGCCAGGTCGATATGGCCGCGCGCCTCGGCGTTTCACAGCCCACCGTGGCAAAAATGTTGAAGCGTTTAGGCACCACCGGTCTGGTGGAACAGGTTCCTTATCGCGGTGTGTTTCTGACGCCTGAAGGTGAAAAGCTGGCTGAAGCGAGCCGCGTACGTCACCATATTGTTGAAACTTTCCTGCTGGCGTTAGGTGTCAGCCCGGAAACTGCCCGCCGGGATTCTGAAGGCCTGGAACATCACGTCAGTGATGAAACCCTCGCCGTCTTCCAGAAGTTTTACGAGAGTCGCTAACCTACAAGGCCTTCCGCCATCATGCCCATCGTGCTGCGTTCCTTAATGCGTGATCGTATTTTGCATTTGCTGTTGCTGTTGGGTGTGATTTTATTGCCGCTGGCGGAGTATCGTTGGTCGCAATTGCCTGCCGCCGTTGACTGGCACACTATCATGACGCTCACCGGGCTATTGATGTTGACCAAAGGGCTGGAAAACAGCGGCTATTTTGATGTGCTCGGCGCACGTCTGGTCCAGCGCTTTCAACATGAGCGCACGCTGGCGCTGTTTATGGTCTGTGCTGCGGCGCTGCTTTCCACTTTTCTCACCAACGATGTGGCACTTTTTATTCTGGTGCCGCTGACGCTGACGCTGCGCAAATTCTCACGTCTGCCGATTTCCCGACTGATCATTTTTGAAGCGCTGGCGGTGAATGCCGGATCGCTGTTGACCCCGGTGGGCAATCCGCAAAATATTCTGTTATGGAGCCACGGTACGCTCAGCGTACCGGGATTTATCCTGCAAATGGCGCCGCTGGCTGCAGTATTAATGATCAGCCTGATGGCGCTCACCTGGTGGAGTTTTCCCAAACGAACCATCCAGAAACATGCGCAAAGCGAAGCGCATCAATGGCAAAAACCGTTGTTTATCATCAGTGTGCTGCTCTATCTGGTGTTTATTGTGGCTTTAGAACTGAAAATGACCGGATGGGCACTGTTATTGGTGGCAGGCTGCTTCCTGATCATGGCGCGCAGCGTATTGATCAGTATTGACTGGAGCTTGTTGCTGGTATTTGTCGCGATGTTCATCGATGTGTTTTTACTGATGCGTCTTCCCCTGCTGCAACCCTATTTCGCCGCGATAGGTCATTTAAGCGAAGGGGGAGTATATTTGCTGGCGATCGGTCTTTCACAGGTCATCAGCAATGTGCCGGCCACCATCCTGTTGCTGCAAAAAGTGCCGCCTACAGAGGCGCTCGCCTGGGCCGTCAACATTGGTGGATTTGGCTTGCTGCCGGGTTCATTGGCTAACCTGATTGCGCTGCGTATGGCGCAAGACAGCAAAGTCTGGTGGCGCTTTCACCTGTTTTCTTTACCCATGCTGGCGTGGTCGATGCTGTGTGGCTGGTTGCTGTTGCGCTGGCTACACTAAGCCTGCCATTTTGTTCTGCCCGATGAGCTGACGCGCTGATTATTCAGCGCGTTATCGCACTCAGTGGCAGAAAATGCGTTGATTGTTGGCTTGTGTAAAGTTGTACTGGCATTTGTCAATTTTCGATCTAAGGTTAAGTTGACCGTTTTTGCCCGTGGATCGGGATCACAGCCAGCGATGATAACCTATGAGTGATAACCACAATCAGCCGCCCGCACGCGAGCAGCAGGATGCGCAGCACGCTTCAGACTCCAGTCAAGACAATAACGAACCACAACGTAAACGCCCCGGCAAAAAGCCACTGGTCATTCTCGCCATCGTGGTCGTGATCATGCTGTTGGTGGGCCTGTGGTTCTGGTTTACCACGCGCAACATTGAAACCACGGATGATGCCTTTACCGAAGGTGATGCCGTGACCATCGCACCGAAAGCGGCCGGTTATGTGGTGAAACTGCTGGTGAAAGATAACCAGCGGGTGAAGCAGGGCGATTTGCTGGTGGAGATCGACCCACGCGATACCAGTGCCCAACGCGATCAGGCTAAAGCCCAGCTTGGCCTGGCTCAGGCGCAACTGCATCAGGCGCAGGCACAGTTAGCGCTGTCACGCGTGCAGTATCCTGCGCAGCGCGATCAGGCGTTAGCCGATCAAGCCAAAGCGCAGGCGAATCTTTTGAATGCGCAGGCGGACTATCGTCGTCAGCGCGGCGTGGATCCGCGCGCGACGTCACAACGCAACATCGATACCGCAGCCGCGCAGCTGCGATCCGCTGAAGCACAACTGCAAAGCGCCAAAGCGCAGGTCGAAGTGGCTTCGCAGGTGCAATTACAGATTCGTCAGCAGGAAACCAACGTAGAAGCGCGTCAGCAGCAGGTTGAGCAGGCGCAGGCTCAGCTCAATACCGCCGAACTGAATCTCTCTTATACCCAAGTGCGCGCCCCGTACGATGGCTTTGTCACCAAGCGCAACGTGCAGGTCGGTACGCTGGTACAGGCTGGCACGGCACTGTTTTCACTGGTGTCGCCGGATATCTGGATTAATGCCAACTTCAAAGAGTCCCAGCTGGCGCGGATGAATCCCGGCGACAAAGTGGATATCAGTATCGACGCCTGGCCAGATATGAAGCTGGAAGGGCACGTTGATAGCGTGCAGATGGGGTCCGGCTCGCGTTTCTCCACCTTCCCGGCTGAAAACGCCACCGGTAACTACGTGAAAATTGTGCAGCGCGTGCCGGTGAAAATCGTCATCGATAAAGGATTGGATCCGAATCATCCATTGCCACTGGGCCTGTCGGTTGAGCCGAAGGTCACCGTCGAATGAGTGCGAGCGAAAGCTGGCGTCCGGCCAGCAATCCCTGGCTGGTCGCCATCACGGTGACGCTGGCGGTGTTTATGGAGATCCTCGACACCACCATCGTTAACGTGGCGCTACCGCACATTGCCGGCTCACTCTCTTCCAGTTACGACGAATCCACCTGGGTGCTGACTTCCTATCTGGTGGCTAACGGCATTGTGTTGCCCATTTCCGCCTTCTTTAGCCGCTTGTTTGGGCGTAAACAGTTCTTCCTGATCTGTATTGTCATGTTCACCATCTGCTCGTTCCTGTGCGGTATCGCCACTGAGCTATGGCAAATCATTCTGTTCCGCGTGTTGCAGGGTTTTTTCGGCGGCGGTTTGCAGCCGGTGCAGCAATCGGTGCTCCTCGATTACTTTAAAGCGGAAGATCGTGGCAAAGCTTTTGGTCTCTCCTCGATTGCGATTATCGTTGCGCCAGTTATCGGCCCAACACTCGGCGGCTGGATCACCGATAACTACAGCTGGCGCTGGGTGTTCTTCATTAACATCCCGGTCGGAATTTTAACGGTGCTGGCTATCTATCAACTGCTGGAAGATCCACCGTGGGAACGTAAATGGGCGAAGGGCAAGCTGAAGATCGATTACATCGGTATCAGCTTGATCACTCTTGGACTCGGCTGTTTGCAGGTGTTCCTTGACCGTGGTGAAGATGAAGACTGGTTCGCCTCGCACTTTATTCGCCTGTTTTGCATGCTGGCGGTGATCGGCATTGTCGGCGCCGTCTACTGGCTGCTGTATGCGCGTAAACCCGTGGTAGATATCACGGTCATGAAAGATCGTAACTTCTGGGTGGCCGGTTTGCTGATGGCAGGCATGGCGATGATTCTGTACGGCAGTTCGGTGGTACTTCCACAACTGGCGCAGCAGGATCTGGGCTATACCGCGACCTGGTCGGGGCTGGTGCTCTCGCCCGGTGCGATATTGATCGTCCTGACCATTCCGCTGGTGCTGAAGCTGATGCCGATTGTGCAAACACGCTACATCATTGCTTTCGGTTTTACCTGTCTCGCCAGCGCCTTCTTCTATTCCACGACCTTGACGCCGAATGTTGATTTTACCACCCTGGTATTAATGCGCAGTGCGCAATCGATAGGGCTGGGTTTCCTGTTTGTGCCGCTGACGACCATTGCTTTTATTACGGTGCCGCAACGGCTCAATGCGGATGCATCGGCATTGTTTACCATGTTCCGTAATGTGGCGGGATCGATCGGTATTTCACTGGCAACGGCGGGGATCACTGAGCGTATGCAGGCGCGGTCGGCGAGTATGGTGCATAACATGACGCCGCTCAACGAGCCGTTCAATCTCACTTTGCAGCATTGGGCGCAGTCGATTCGCGACTTTACGTCTGCGGTGGGCGATCCCCTAACGCTGGCGACCGGTCAGCTGTACAAAGAGATGATTGCACAGGCGCGAATCCTGGCGTACATCGACGTATTTATGGGCCTGAGTATTGTGGCCTTGCTGTTGATTCCATTTTGTTGGTTGCTTTCGCCGATCAAGAGCGAAGGCAGTGCAGGAGCACACTAAGATGATCACCTCTACGCGCTTGAGTTTGCTGGCGCTGTCTCTGCTTCTGGCGGGTTGCGCTGTGGGCCCTGATTATCAGCCACCCCATGCGCAGACGCCGGGCAGCTATCGCGATTTGCCGTCGCAGGAAGTCTCAAAACCGCAATCGGCGGCCACCAACCCTCTGTGGTGGAAAAGCTTTAATGATCCACAACTGGATAGCCTGATTGAACGCGCCATTGCCGGTAACTTATCCCTGCAGCAGTCGGTGTTGCGCATTGCTGGCGCGCGTGAGCAACTGGCGCAGGCGCGCGGCGGGCTTTTTCCGTCACTCAATGGCTCGGCTAAAGTCACACGTCAGCAGTTGGGCCTAAAAGGCATACTGAAATCCAACGGAGTTTACGATCAGGTGGACAGTGACGTCGCCAATCAACTGAACGGCCTCGATCATTCTGTCACCCTTTATCAAGGCAGCTTTGACGCCAGCTGGGAGCTGGATCTGTGGGGCAAAGTGCGCCGTCAGATGGAAGCCGCAGATGCGCAGCAGCAGGCTGCCATCGAACAGCGCAATGATGCGCTGGTGTCACTCGAAGCAGAAGTGGCACGTGCCTATCTGCAATTGCGCGGCGCGCAAGCGGTACTCAATACGCTGCAGCAGCAAATCGATGTGGCGCAGCAAACCTGGGAACTGACGCAAAGCCAGCAGCGTAACGGCATGGCGCCGCTCACCGATGTGGAAAATGCGCGCGCACAACTTGCCTCGCTGAACGCGCAATTGCCGGGCTATCAGTCGCAGGAACGTCAGGCCATGAATGGTTTAGCGGTATTGCTGGGCAAAACGCCGGGCGCACTGGATAACGAGCTGATGAGCAGTAAAGCGTTACCGGCGTTGCCGAAAATGGTGGCGGTGGGGATTCCATCCACGCTGGCGCGACGACGTCCGGATATTCGCCAGGCGGAAGCCAATCTGCATGCGCAGACTGCCAACATTGGCGTGTCGGTGGCGGATCTGTTCCCCAGCCTGTCACTGACGGGTCAACTCGGGGTGCGCAACACCGATGCCAGCTATCTGGATGACTGGAGCAGCCATTTCTACAGTATCGGGCCCTCGCTCTCCATTCCGATTTTTCAGGGCGGGCGTTTGGTCTCCAGCGTGAAACTGGCACGCGCGCAGCAGGCCAATGCAGCGCTGGAATATCGTCAGACGGTGCTGACCGCCTTGCAGGATGTCGAGAATGCCCTGGTCAGTTATCGCGCCGATCAGCAGCAGGTGACAGCTCTGGATGAAACCACTGGCGCATTGCAGAGAGCATTTGATCTCGCCAGTGATAGCTACAAGCAGGGGATTTCCAGCTTCCTGGATGTGTTGGACGCACAGCGTCAGTTAGCGCAGGCAGAAGCACAATCGACACAGGCACGAATGCAGAGTGCACTGGATTTAGTCGCGTTGTACAAAGCGCTGGGCGGCGGCTGGGAACCTTATCAAAACGTTAATCTGCCGGAATATTCTGTGTTTGGCCCTGCCACCACGGTGCCTTAGTCGTAAAAGGGGGCAGTCTGCGGGTTGCCCCAGCATCAGGCATCACAATTCGCCCATTTTGAAACGAAAGTTTTCATTTTGGACTAAATGCAAATTCCCCTCTGATCACTCTTCACCGATTTACACGCAGTAAAGCCCCTTTTTGTGATCTGCTCCGCATGTAAATGCGGGGTTTATGATCTGTAGCGCAAAATTTAAATTTCATAATTATTCCTGTTGGTTGAAATAAACTATTTTTAAATCTTCTCTTACTGTTAAGGAGTGGATTATGCCGCGGGAAAACTACCTTACCCCCAACAAAGCATCAGGGCCGAACAGCAGCACGCGCACTGAACCCTTTGTGAAGGTGATAGCAATGATTGCCACCTTAGGGGGGTTGCTGTTCGGCTATGACACCGGTGTGATTTCTGGCGCACTGTTATTTATGGGCAACGATCTCCATCTGACACCCTTTACCACGGGGTTGGTCACCAGCAGCCTGCTGTTTGGCGCGGCTTTTGGTGCCCTGGCATCAGGCCACTTTGCCGCCGCGGCCGGGCGGAGAAAAATCATTCTGGTGCTGGCGGTGATTTTCGCCATTGGCGCAATCGGCACCGCGTTAGCACCTGACGTTGAATGGATGATTTTCTTCCGCCTGGTATTGGGTGTGGCGGTGGGGGGCGTGTCAGCGACAGTCCCGGTGTACATCGCGGAGATGGCGCCCGCCAACAAACGTGGCCAGTTAGTGACCATGCAAGAACTGATGATCGTCTCCGGGCAGATGTTGGCTTACATCTCCAACGCCGGTTTTAACGCGGTATGGGGCGGTGATACCACCTGGCGTTGGATGCTGGCGGTAGCGACGGTGCCTGCCGTGCTGCTGTGGTTTGGCATGCTGTTTATGCCCGACTCACCGCGTTGGTATGCGATGAAAGGGCGGTTAGCAGAAGCGCGTCAGGTGCTGGAACGCACGCGAGCTAAACAAGATGTTGAGTGGGAACTCACGGAAATAGAAGAAACCTTAGCTGAAGAGCAACATGAAACGCGCCCACGCCTGCGTGAACTTCGTCAACCCTGGCTGTTTAAATTATTTTTGATTGGCGTGGGTATTGCGGTCATACAGCAGTTAACCGGGGTGAATACCATCATGTATTACGCTCCGACCATGTTAAAAGCCGTGGGCATGAGCGATAACGCAGCATTAATTGCCACCATCGCCAATGGTGTTATTTCAGTATTAATGACTTTCGTCGGTATCTGGCTGCTGGGGCGCATTGGGCGCCGTACCATGACGATGTTAGGACAGTTTGGCTGTACCGCCTGTCTGGTATTTATTGGTGCCGTCAGTTATTTCATGCCGGAGACGGTAAATGGTCAACCTGATGTTCTGCGCAGTTATATGGTGTTGCTGGGAATGCTGATGTTTTGAGCTTCCAGCAAGGTGCACTCTCACCCGTGACCTGGTTACTATTGTCTGAAATTTTCCCTACGCGTCTGCGTGGGATATTTATGGGTGGCGCCGTGTTTGCTATGTGGATCGCTAATTTCCTTATCTCGCTGATGTTCCCGATCCTGTTGGCATCGGTGGGTTTATCGGGAGCATTCTTTATTTTTGCGCTAATCGGAATAGGGGGAGCCATTTTTGTGGTTCGCTTTGTACCGGAAACACGAAATCGTTCACTGGAACAGATCGAGCATTATTTGCACGACTGGCTGTCAAATGAAGAACCGCAAACGCAGTTGACGCACGCTGTGAAGAAAATCTTGTAACCTGAGGTGACGTTTTTTATGAGGGTAAAAGCCGGTGCATGCACTGGCTTTTTATCGATAAGGCAGGTTAAAAATGCGATTGTGGTCTCAACTGTGAAAATAGAATAATCACCTGTGAAAATAGATTTTCGGCCATAACATTAATCTTCATTAATCTGCTAACACACATCAGTCAGGCAAGGCATTAGCCGCTAAATGCTTGTTTATCAGCCGGGAATAACCTCTGAAATCGGTACCAGTTCCAGTCGGTGGTACTAAAGTGCTGTCGTTAATTCACCGTTAATTAAAGCTTCTCGCTGGGGATATCGCTCAAATTGTGAATACGTTAATCAGTTAGGAATTATCCGTCCGCATAAATTAATTTATTTTTTTATTTGAATTGGGTAATCTTGCCACTACAGTTTATTTAAACCCCCCTTAAGCAAGGACCTTGTGATGAGTGACGCATTTAAAGTTTTGAACAACATTCGCACATTACGTGCGCAGGCTCGTGAACTGCCATTGACCGATCTGGAAGAGATTCTGGAGAAATTAACCGTGGTGGTGACTGAGCGCCGCGACGAAGTTCATGCAGAAGAAGCGCAGAATCGCGAGAAAGAAGAAAAGCTGTCTAAATACCGCGAAATGCTGCTGGCTGACGGTATTGACCCGAACGAATTGCTGGGTGCGCTGGAAACCGGTAAAAAACGCGCGAAGCGTGCACCGCGTCCGGCTAAATATTCTTACACCGATGAGAACGGTGAAGAGAAATCATGGACCGGCCAGGGCCGTACCCCAGCAGCGATTAAGAAAGCGCTGGACTCTGGTAAAAGCCTGGACAGCTTCCTGATCAAATAATCGACACAATCCTTGTAAGCGGGAGCCGAAGACCACGTTGTCTTCGGCTTTTTTATTTCTCTATTTGCAACAACGCGTTTAGCGCCTTCGCTCGCTGCCCGTAGGCGCAGAGGTGGCGTCCCGGTGCTGCTTTCTGGCATAATGCCCGCTGTTTTTTCCTCCACTGCGTAACAAAGGTCAATGCCGTGTTAGTTTCCAGCAATATTACTATGCAGTTCGGCAGTAAGCCGCTGTTTGAGAATATCTCCGTTAAGTTTGGCGGCGGTAATCGTTACGGTTTAATCGGTGCGAACGGCAGCGGTAAATCGACCTTCATGAAAATACTGGGCGGCGACCTGGTACCGACCAACGGTAATGTTTCACTCGACCCTAACGAGCGTATCGGTAAGTTACGTCAGGACCAGTTTGCCTTTGAGCAATTCAGCGTGCTGGATACGGTGATTATGGGTCACGCCGAATTATGGGCGGTGAAGGAAGAGCGCGACCGTATTTATGCTTTGCCAGAAATGAGCGAAGAGGAAGGCTATAAAGTTGCCGACCTGGAAGTTGAATACGGCGAAATGGATGGTTACAGCGCAGAATCTCGTGCCGGGGAATTATTACTGGGCGTGGGTATTCCGGTGGAACAGCATTACGGTCCGATGAGCGAAATCGCACCAGGTTGGAAATTGCGTGTGCTGTTGGCGCAGGCATTATTCTCAAACCCGGATATTTTGCTACTCGATGAACCGACGAACAACCTGGATATTGATACCATTCGTTGGCTGGAGCAGGTGCTAAACGAACGTAACAGTACCATGATTATCATTTCGCATGACCGTCACTTCCTGAATATGGTGTGTACGCACATGGCGGATCTGGATTACGGCGAACTGCGCGTGTATCCAGGAAATTATGACGAATATATGACCGCGGCGACGCAAGCGCGTGAACGTTTAATTTCTGATAACGCGAAGAAGAAAGCGCAAATTGCAGACCTGCAATCATTCGTTAGCCGTTTTAGTGCCAACGCCTCTAAATCGCGTCAGGCGACTTCGCGTGCCAAGCAGATTGATAAAATTAAGCTGGATGAAGTGAAAGCCTCCAGTCGTCAGAACCCTTATATCCGTTTTGATCAGGATAAGAAGCTGTTCCGTAATGCGCTGGAAGTTGAGGCACTGACGAAAGGATTCGATAACGGACCGCTGTTCAGCAAGCTTAATCTGATGGTTGAAGTTGGTGAGAAAGTGGCCATTCTCGGTGCCAACGGTATCGGTAAAACCACGTTGCTGAAAACATTGGTCGGCGAATTAACGCCTGACAGCGGCACGGTGAAATGGTCCGAGAATGCGCTGATTGGTTATTATGCGCAGGATCACGCAGAAGATTTCGCCGATGACCTGAGTGTTTTCGACTGGATGAGTCAGTGGAAGCAGGAAGGTGACGACGAGCAAGCGGTGCGCAGTATTCTGGGCCGTCTGCTGTTTGGTCATGATGAAATCAAGAAGCCTGCTAAAGTGCTGTCTGGTGGTGAGAAAGGCCGCATGCTGTTTGGCAAGCTGATGATGCAGAAGCCGAACATCTTGATCATGGATGAACCGACCAACCACCTCGATATGGAATCGATTGAGTCGCTTAACCTGGCACTTGAAGGTTACGAAGGCACGCTGATTTTCGTTTCGCATGACCGTGAGTTTGTCAGTTCACTGGCAACCCGCGTGATGGAGATGAAGGGCGATCGCATTATCGACTTCACCGGCAACTACGAAGATTATCTGCGCAGTCAGGGTATTGTTTAAATCGTTACATACCCATAGCTTCGCCCGCCGCATTCCTGCGGTGGGCGCTTTACTTTGGTTCGCCAGTTAGCCAGTTCGCCTGAGAGTTCTGCACCTACAGGCATAAATGGTGGGCCGCTCCGTAAAGACGGCGTGAATACATCCCTGTAGCATCGACTGCCGTATTCCTGCGGCGGGCGCTTTGTTCTGGTTTGCCATTTCGCCTGAGAGTTCTGCACCTTCAGGCATAAATGGCGGGCCGCTCCGTAAAGACGGCGTGAATACATCCCTGTAGCCTCGACCGCCGCATCCCTGCGGCAAACGCTTTACTCCGGACCCACCATTCCTGCCTTTATCAATATTTGTGCTCTCTGTTGGTTAATTCAGTCTGCACGGCCTATGCGGTCTATACAGCAACACCATAGGTTAAAGGGAAGATAAGGTTCGCCCGAAGAGCAAAGCGTCTGGGCCACGGATGGCCCAGCCGATCGGCATGGATGCCGGTTTCCTTTGCGATCGGGCGGACCTTATCTGACCCAGCACCTAACCTTCAGCGAAAAAGCCAAACCACGCAACCTAACCAATCTGCCCAATATTCACATACTGGGTTTCCAGATACTCTTCCAACCCAACATCTGCGCCTTCGCGACCTAATCCTGACGCTTTCACACCCCCAAACGGCGCTACTTCCGTGGAAATGATCCCTTCATTAACGCCAACCATGCCGCTCTCCAGTTGCGGAGTCACGCGCAGTGCCCGCGCCAGATCACGCGTAAACAGATAAGCGGCCAGCCCATACGGTGTGTTGTTGGCGCGCTCGATCACTTCCTGTTCCGTACGGAAACGGAAGCAGGCCGCAACCGGTCCAAATGTCTCTTCGTGTGCCAGACGCATCTGCTCATTGGCATCGGCCAGCACCGTCGGCTGGTAAAAGCTGCCACCCAACGCATGACGCTCACCGCCGCAAACCAAACGTGCACCGTGCTGCAAGGCATCCTGCACATGTGCTTCGACCTTCTCCATGGCTCGCTGATGAATCAGTGGCCCCTGCTGTGCGCCCGGTGTCAGGCCCGGTGCGACTTTCAACGCGTTAGCCGCTGCAGCCAGTTTGGTGACGAATTGATCATACACGCCATCCTGCACGTAAAAGCGGTTCACGCAGATACAGGTCTGCCCGCTGTTACGGAATTTCGCCGCCATGGCGCTTTCGATTGCGGCATCAATATCGGCATCATCGAACACGATAAACGGGGCATTGCCGCCCAGCTCCAGTGACAGCTTCTTCACTGAGCTGGCGGCATCACGCATCAGCAACTGGCCAACACCCGTAGAGCCGGTGAAGGAAATTTTCCGCACCGTATCGTGGTGCGTCAACGTGTGGCCAATCTCCACCGTTTCCCCGCTCACCGCATTCAGTACGCCAGCCGGAACGCCAGCCTGTTCAGCCAGCACCAGCAGGGCAAAGGCTGACAACGGTGTCTCGTTCGCCGGCTTCACAATTGCGGTACAACCGGCGGCCAGCGCCGGGCCCAGCTTGCGCGTCAACATCGCCAGTGGGAAATTCCATGGCGTTATCGCGGCGACCACGCCCACCGGCTGTTTCAGCGTCAGGATCAGATTTCCGGCCTTAGTTGAAGGGATCGTTTTGCCGTTAGCACGCTTGCCTTCTTCGGCAAACCACTCAATAAAACTGGCGGCGTAAAGCACTTCGCCACGCGCTTCAGCCAGCACTTTTCCTTGTTCCTGCACCACCAACTGCGCCAGCGGTTCCTGATTTTCGATAATCAATTGATACCAGCGCTGCAGGATCGCAGCGCGCGCTTTGGCGGTTAAGGCACGCCAGGCGGGCAGGGCGGCGGCGGCGGCATCAATCGCGCGGTGGGTTTCCGCCGCGCCAACGTTAGCGACCTGCGCCACCACGCTGTTGTCGGCTGGATTGGTCACATCATAAGTGCGATCGCTCTCCAGCCATTGTCCATTGCAATACCAGCTGGTACGCAGCAGTGAAGATGTCATGCGATATTCCTTGCAGATTGAAGTGCGTTATCCGTAAACACCGTGCGCGCAGCGCGGCTATGACGGGCGATACGTTTTCCCGCGGTGTAATCGTTGATCACATCGCACGGCGTGTAGTTGCGTTCCAGCTCGAAGCGCTCTTCGCTATCCAGTGGGGTATGCAGTGCCGCAATGGCGCTATCCAACTGGGCGACGCTGTCAGCACCTACCAGCATCGAATCCACGCCTGGATGGGACAGCACCCAGGCCTGAGCAATCTGCGCACTGGTTAATCCACGTGCAGCGGCGACACGGCCGACGGATTCGGCAATCTGAATCGAAGCTTCATCGGCATACATTTCACGGGTGAAGAAATCAGTTTGATTGCGGATAGATTGCGCATCACCGCTTAACAGCCCGCGCGCCAGTGGGCTAAACACGGAAACGCCCAGGCCCTGATCGCGACAGAACGGCATCATTTCGCGTTCCTCCTCGCGGTAGGCGCAGTTCAGCTGCAGCTGCATATTGATCGGTTTCACAAACCCGTTGCGCTCGCAGCACCACAAAATCTTCGCCAGCTGCCAGCAATACATGGTGGAAACCCCGACATAGCGTGCTTTGCCGCTGCGCACGATGCTGTTCATCGCTTCCCATGTCTCTTCGATCGGCGTGTTCACGTCGAAATAGTGCAGCATGTAAACATCAACATAGTCGGTGCCGAGGCGGCGCAGGCTGCCATCGATACTGTCGAGAATGTGTTTACGCGAGTGGCCCTGATTGTTCTGTCCCCCGCCGAGTGGATAGCCCACTTTGGTGGTCAGCACCAACTCATCACGCTGGGCGATGCGTTTGAGCACACGGCCTACTACTTCTTCACCGGCACCGCTGGAGTAGAAGTCAGCCAGATCGATAAAGTTGATACCGTTTTCCAGCGCGTGACGAATAATCGGCTCGCTTTGCGCCTCATCAAAAATCCATGGTTTCCAGCTCTTGCTGCCCATATTCATGGTGCCGAGGCAAAGACGCGACACCTGCAAACCGCTGTGGCCCAGTTTGATGTATTCCATGCTGCAACTCCTGCTACTTCGGGGAATAAAAGGGATTGCCCAACTCGGGCAGAGCATTGATTAACTGCTGGCGGCCCGGCAACTTCTCCATGGCCGCTTCTATCGCCACTTTGCAGGCGCGATAGTTATTAGCGAACACTTCATCGAGATCGGTACAGCCAGGATTCACCCAGTTAGCGGTGACAATGCACCACTCATCTTCGGCTTCCGGCGGCAACGTGCCTTGCAACTGCGCCTCGGTTACAGCTTTAGCAATCGCAGCCTGTGATGCGCCCCAGGTGGCATTGCCGTGCAAATCGCTACTGATAGCGGCTTTGTTGACATAAAGCGTCATCGGCTTGGCTGGCACATTGGGTTTAATCACCACCATAAACGGGCAGTGGCCTTGTGAAGGCGTCGCCAGGCTGGTGGAGAACGCCTGACCCACCACGCCGTTGCGTGGTCCAATCATGATATTGATATGCGAAGCGTTAACGCCGTCGCCTGCAAAGCCTTCACCGATATACATTTCCATCATTGCCTCCAGTTACAGATGTTGTGTTGAAGTTGAAGCGTTAGGGCTGGGCGCTTTATCCACTGCCGGGGTCTCCTGAGAGGCGTCAGTGAGCGTCAGACCTTTGGTCTCGGGTGCCCAGGCGATGGACACCAGCGCGCCGAGCACCAGAATCGCCGCCAGCAAACCCATAGTGCCGGCGATGCCGTAATTGACGATGGCGAGTGGCAGTAGCAACGTGCCGACCGCCGAGCCCAGTCGGCTCATTGAGGTGGCGAAACCCACGCCGCGAGAGCGCACATCGGTCGGGAAGCTCTCAGCCGGGAACACGCCCACCAGGTTGCTCACGGCCGACATAATCAGCGTAAAGGCGGCAAACAGCAGAATCAGCCAGATGCCGGGGCTGGTGTGCAGCAGGCTCAGCAGCAGCAAACAGGTCGCAAGGAAAATAAAGGAACCGATCAGGAAGCCTCGACGTGAGCACATCGCCGTTAGCACGATACCGAGCACGGCACCCACCAGCAGCAGACCGCTTAACAGCAGATCAGTGGCAAAGCCTTGATCCAGTCCCATCTCGCGCAGGATGGCGGGCAGGAAGGTATAAATAGCGAAATAGGGGATCACCAGGCAGACAAAGAACAGACAGTTAAAGGCGGTGCGACGACGATAGCGCGGGCGGAACAGTGCGCTCAGGCTGCCATCCTGCTCCTGCTGTTTCTCTTCCTGCAAGGTGACGTGCGAGCCAAATAAACGATGAACGATAGCCATGGCTTCCTCGCGTCGACCGCGACGCAGTAACCAGCGCGGGGATTCCGGCGTACCAATGCGCAGCAGCAAGATCGCTAAAGCTGGTAGAGCAGAGGATGCGAGTAGCCAGCGCCAGCCATCAACGTGTGCCTGCAGTGCCAGATGTCCGGCAAAGCTGGCGGCGACGTAGCCGACAGTCCAGAGCACGCTGAAGGCCCCCAACAGCACGCCGCGATGTTTGCGCGGGGCGAACTCCGCCAGAATGGTATGGCCGACCGAGAAGTCACCGCCTAAGCCGAAGCCAATCAGCACGCGCAGCAGGAACAGTTGCTCCGCCGACTGGGCAAAAAACTGCATGCCGGATGCCAGGGTAATCAGGATAAAGCTGAAGCAGAAAATCTTCTGGCGGCCGACGCTGTCGGCGATCCAGCCGAGAATCAGGCTGCCGAGGAACAATCCAATCAACGCCGAGCTGCCAATCATGCCTTGCCAGAACGGCGTGAGTGACATTTGCGGTGTCATCTGTGTCAGCGCGAAGCCAACGGAACCGAGAATGTAGCCATCGGTGAGGTGCGCACCGAAGGTGAGCCCGGTGATTTTGAGGTGAAAGCGATTTAAGGGTACATCATCCATCAGAGTCGTTTGCGTCATGTTCCTTCCTCCTTCGGGGAGAGATGGTTGTTATTTTATTGTTATCTGGATGAGAAATTACTGTGACATTGGAGCCGGGTGCAGGCCAGTGCGAAAAAGTCATACCCCTATTCCGCAATTTCCTGTGATTGCACTCAAAAATTTAGGTTTACGTTCTCCGTTACCGTCTGGGTTGTGATTAGATTGGCGCGATGTTTTACCGCCTGGCTGCTGGAGTCAGAATGAGAAAGTTGCCTTCACTCAGTATGTTACGGCTGTTCGAAGAGACCTGTCGTACGCTGAGCTTCAGTAAAGCCGCCGATGCCTTGTTCATGACGCAAAGCGCCGCCAGCCGCCAAATGCGCCAGCTGGAAACCTTCCTTGGCAAAGACCTGTTCGTGCGTAGCCACAGTGGATTGATGCTGACGCCTGAAGCCATCCAGCTGCTACCCGTGGTACGCCAGTCGCTGGATCTGCTGGAAGAAGGCGTACGCAGCGTGCAGCAGCATAACCCCCGCCAGCACCTGCGTTTACAGGTCGCTCCTACCTTTGCCACGCGCTGGTTAGCGCCGCGTCTGGTGTCATTGCGTCAACAGCATCGTCAGCTGCAAATCATGCTGATCAGTGAAGCGCGGCAGAAATACAGCGACTTCGACTGCGCCATTCGTTTTGGCTCGCAGCAGGATGCGCAAGAGGCGGGCGCGGAAGGCGAATGGCTGTGCCATGAAACTTTGGTGCTGGTGGGCAGTCCGCTGCTGATGCTGGATGGCATCTGGCCAGATATCAGCCTGATGCCACAGTTGCATGTGCTGAATGGCGACAGCCGGCTGGATAACTGGTCGCGCTGGTATCAGGCCTGCGGCGAAACTGCGCCGCCGGAAGATAACGGACTGGCGTTTAGCACGCAGGATCAGGTGATCAACGCCTGTGTCACCGGCGCGGGTTTTGCCGTGCTGGATCGTGCCATGGTGCGTAATGAACTCAGCAACGGCGTATTGGTTCAGATCTCGCCGCAGTTGCTTTCCAGCGCTAACGGCTACTGGCTGGAGGTGCCTTACGGCAAACAGATGTTGCCGCGCGTGGCGGTATTTCGGGATTGGCTGCTGGCGGAGATGCAACGTTTCAACGCTGCCACGCCCGCAGCCAGCGTTATCCTTTAGTGAATAGG
Organism: Pantoea sp. Taur; assembly: GCF_009830025.1. Taxonomy (NCBI): domain Bacteria; kingdom Pseudomonadati; phylum Pseudomonadota; class Gammaproteobacteria; order Enterobacterales; family Erwiniaceae; genus Pantoea; species Pantoea sp. Taur. The sequence continues at coordinate 9,647 of NZ_SZZZ01000028.1, read as the reverse complement.
TGGGTGTGCAGTGGATTTAGTTGAATTGTTAAAGAGCTCGCCGGTGGTCGCCGCCGTCAAAGATGCGCAAAGCCTGCAACAGGCGATTGACTCACCTTGCCAGGTGGTGTCGGTGCTGTATGGCAACATATGCAACATCGGGCGTATCGTCGGGCAGATAAAACAGGCTGGGAAAATCGCCTTTGTGCACGTTGATCTGTTGGAAGGCAGTTCGCGTCAGGAAGTGGTGATCCAGTTCCTGAAAATCGTGACGCAGGCCGATGGCATCATCAGCACTAAACCGGCGATGCTGAAAGCCGCGCGTCAGCACGGTTTCTGGGCAATCCATCGCCTGTTCGTACTGGACTCCATCTCCTTCAACAACATTGATAAACAGGTGGCGCAGTCGCAGCCCGACATTGTGGAGATCCTGCCTGGCTGCATGCCGAAAGTGCTGGGCTGGATCACCGAGCGCATCAGCCAGCCGATCATTGCTGGCGGGCTGGTGTGCGACGAAGAGGATGCACAGCTGGCGTTAGCGGCGGGCGCGCTGGCAGTCTCGACCACCAACGCTGGCGTCTGGCCATTGGCGCAGCGACGCTAAGCCTCCGCGAGTGGGCTAAGGCGCTTAAGCAGAGGATCGAGCGCGCTGTGAAGTTGCTGGTAAACCTGCTGATTGAGTTGCTGATACAGCGCATGATGGCGAGCATTCGGCAGGAATGTCTCGCCGGTTTTCACCAGTGCCGTCACGCCTTCCTGATAGCTTTGCCACACGCCTAATGCCATCCCCGCATTGAGAGCACAGCCGATAGCGGCGGAGCTGCGCATCACATTGCGGCGTGCAGGCACCCCAAAGATATCCGCGAACAGTTGCATAAACAGATCGCTGTTGGCGCCGCCACCGGAAATCACTAACTGTGTCAGCGGGCGATCCAGCGCCTGCATCATCGGATCCAGATGGTTTTTCATGGTGAACACGATGCCTTCCAGCAGAGAGCGGAACAGGTGCGCGCGGGTATGACGACCATCAAAGCCGATGATCGCCCCTTTGCGCCACGGTGCTTCGGCCGGTGCGGCCCAGTCGTGCAGCGTGATCAGCCCGTCGCTGCCGGCCGCTACCACACTGGCTTCAGCGCCGAGCAGGGTTTCGATATCCACACCGGTATCTTGTGCATCCTGCAGTGCCGCTGCGCCAAATTGATCGCGGAACCAACTCACCGTCCACATCCCCCGGCGAACGCCCATGCACTCATAGAGAAAATGGCCCGGCAGCGCCGCCTGGAAAGGCCAGAAGTGCTCGCTGGCGTGCGGTTGCGTGTCGCCATGTACCATCGCACCGATATAAGTGCCCAGTGAAATCAACGCTTCGCCATGAGCCAGTGCGCCAGCGCCTAAGGCTTCCACGGCTTTATCATGGGCGGTGGCGATAATTGGCAAACCCAGCGGTAACCCGCTCGCCCGCGCGGCGGTGGACGTGACTTCGCCCAGCATTTCACCAGGGCGCACCACATCAAACAGCTGATCCCGACGCAGATGACAGCTCGCCATTTTGCTGTCGTCCCACGTCTGGCGGGCATCATCCATTGGCCAGCAGCCGATGTAGTTAGCACTGGTATCGCGTGTCTGACCGGTAAGGCGATGGGTGATGTAGCCGGAGGTGGTGGTGATCCAGCGTACGTCACCGTATTCCGGCGCGGGTTGATAAGGCTGGTTGAGCCGTGCATCCATCCAGTTGATCACCGGCCACGCCAGCTCGCCGTCCTGGCGCATCAGCACTCGGCAGCAGCGGATCACGCACAGCCCGGCGGCCAGTAGCTGATGGTCCTGACCACCCAACTGGTGAAAGCGCGTCATTGCCGCACGGCAGGCCTGCTGCACCGAATGCCAAAGATCATCATCAGGATGTTCGGCACGATTGGGCTGAGGGATCTCAAGTGCACGCAGCGGCTGCTGTGCGCTGCACATCACCTCGCCGTCGGTGCGGAAAATCACCACTTTGGCACTCTGTGTGCCGACATCAATTCCCATCAAATAACGCGCAGACATATCAGACTCCTTTTAATGGCGCGGCGTGACCAGCAGGTGAGACCCGCTTGATCTGGCTAATCAGTAAGGCGGTAAACAACAGCACCAGCAAGCTGGCGCAGCCGCCCATGATCCACATGTTGCGGTAGGCAAGGGCAGGCGGCAGCGTATCCTGCCAGTAGCCCACCAGTGGATAGACAAAGACATCGGGTAAGAAGCCAATCACTGAGCAAATACCAATGGTGGTGCCGAGGATCTGCTTAGGTGTATTCACTTCACCGATGCAGGCAAAATAGAGGCCGCGTGAGGCATAACAGGTGAATCCCATCAATAAGATCAGGCCGATTGCCAGTGCCAGACTAATAGGCGATTGTGTGACGACATACAGCAAGGCGATCACACACAGGCAGAGTCCTGACAGGAACTGGATCACGCGCGTCGGCGAGCGCCAGCGGCTGTAACTGGTGACCATGCCGCCCAGCGGACCGCAGATGGCGCGGAACACTTTGTTAATGATGATGCCCATGTAGCTGGCGGCCACCAGTGACATGCCATAGATTTCGGACAAATAATTGGTGGAATAACTGAGGATGGCGTAGATGGTGTAGACGCCGAAGATAATCATGCTGCAGTACCAGGTGGTGGGCATTTTTAGCACGCGTAACGCATGTTGCAGACTAAAGGCTGATGATTGCTCCTCGTCCTGTTGGGCAAAACCATCGCTGACCAAAAACCAGCAGGCGATGCCGAGTGCTATATAGGTGCCGCTGTAAATCAGGATCACTGCTTTCAGGCTGTTCGGATCGTCAGGGTGAAATTGGGCAAACACCCAGACGGTAAACAGGGCCAGGCCCATCACGCCGACGCCGCGCAGACCTTCCATCCAGCCCATGATTTTGCCTTGCTCCTCACGCGTGCCCAACAGCGAAGCCGCTTTGATCGACACCGCCCACAGTAGCAGAATGGTGGTGATGGCAAAGGCGACCTGAATCAGCAGCATTGCCCACAGCGGTGGGTAGGTGGCCATAATGGCACCCAAAATGCCAGTGGCGATCATGGCACCGGACATCACTTTACGATGGGAAAATTTGTCGGAAATTAAGCCGCCGGGCGCATAAAGTAAAATAGCGGTAATTCCAAAGGTGCTCATGATGATACCGATTTCGGTATTCGAAAATCCCATGAATTTCGCCATCGGGATTTGGTAGATATAACGTAAATACGCCAAATCAAAACTAATGCCACCGCTGATGCTAATAACCGCTAATGTTAACCAGCGGATTGAGTTTTTGGTTTGCATCTTCGCCCCCAAATTAGAAACAAAAAAAAGAGAAAAGCGTCCTTTCCGCAATCGCAGAAAGTTACTTTTCTCTTGGTCTCAGACAGTAACGGGGAACATTTTTAGCATGACAACTTGCTATGGCGTTGTGAAGGAAGTCACAGAATGACGTTATTAAAATGACTCGGCTTATTCTTATATATTTTTCGCTGGCGTATTTATTCTGATGCTTAATTAATCACCTTGATGTCTTCAGGTTTTTTTGTGATTGAGATCGCTTTTTATTTCAAAATGCCCATGCTAGCGTAATAACCAGTTACTCGAGATCTGGAGAAAAGTAACTTCTTCGCTTTACTGCGAAGGAGCTTGCTTTTCTCCTTTTTTTTGCCCGTTATTCAGACCAGGAGATGGAATCATGACGGAATCGCTGGATACATTTTCACTCGATTTCTTTTCGCTGCGAGGGCAGTGCGCCATTGTCACCGGAGGCAACACCGGTTTGGGCCAGGCCTTTGCAGTCGCGCTGGCAAAAGCAGGTGCCAATGTCTTTATTCCTGATCTGGCGCCTGCCAATCCAGAGACAAAGCAACTGATTGAAAAACAGGGTGTTCGTGCAGAATTTATGCAAGCGGATATCACGCAGGCCGGTGAACCGGCGCGCATTGTCGCGGAGTGTCTGGAGCGCTTTGGCCGGCTGGATATTCTGGTCAACAATGCCGGTATCTGTAAGCTCAATAAGGTGCTGGATTTTGGTCGTGAAGATTGGGATCCGATGATCTCAGTGAATCTCACCGCTGCTTTTGAGATGAGTCATCAGGCAGCGAAAATCATGGTGCCGCAGCAGAGCGGTAAAATTATTAATATCTGTTCGCTCTTTTCCTGGCTTGGTGGCCAATGGTCACCGGCTTATTCCGCTACCAAACATGCGTTGGCCGGTTTAACCAAATCCTATTGTGATGAGTTGGGGCAATACAATATTCAGGTTAACGGTATCGCGCCAGGCTATTACGCGACGGCCATCACCACTGCCACGCGCAGTAATCCTGAAACCAATCAACGCGTGTTGGATCATATTCCGGCGAATCGCTGGGGAGATACACAAGATTTAATGGGTGCGATGGTGTATTTAGCCAGCCGCGCATCAAATTACGTCAATGGCCATTTATTGGTTGTCGATGGTGGATATCGGGTTCGTTAATTAATTATATTTGTTGAGAGGAAGAATATTATGACGCTTTCACGTGAAGCCATTGTTGAACAATTAAAAGAGATCGTCGGCCCACAACAGGTAGTGACCGACGAAGCTGAATTAAAACGCAGCAGCCATGATCGTTTTCGTAAATATGCTGATATTCACGGTGTTTACACCCTGCCGATCCCGGCTGCGGTGGTGAAACTGCAAAATACCCAACAGGTTTCGGATGTCTTAGCCTTTATGAATCGCCATCATATTAATGGCGTACCGCGCACCGGTGCATCAGCAACGGAAGGTGGGCTGGAAACCGCCGCACCAAACTCGGTGGTGCTGGATGGATCCGGCATGAATCAGGTCATAAAGATCGATATCGAAAATATGCAGGTCACTGCGCAGTGTGGTGTCACGCTGGAAGTGCTGGAAAACCAGCTGCGGGCACAGGGTTACACCACCGGTCACTCACCGCAGTCGAAGCCGCTGGCGCAGATGGGCGGCCTGGTGGCGACGCGCAGTATTGGTCAATTTTCGACGCTGTATGGTGCGATTGAAGATATGGTGGTGGGGCTGGAAGCGGTGTTCCCCAACGGCGACATCACCCGCATCAAAAACGTGCCGCGCCGTGCGGCGGGGCCAGATATTCGCCATGTGATTATCGGCAACGAAGGCGCACTGTGTTACATCACGGAAGTCACGGTAAAAATCTTCAAATATCAGCCGGAAAATAATCGCTTCTACGGCTATCTGCTGGACTCGATGAAGACCGGGTTCGCCATCCTGCGTGAAGTAATGGTGGACGGCTATCGTCCTTCGATTGCACGCCTTTACGATCCAGAGGATGCCAATCAGCACTTCAGTCAATTCTCGAAAGACAAGTGTGTGCTGATCTTTATGGCGGAAGGCACGGCGGGCATTAGCGAAGCCACTGGTAAAGGCATCGAAGGCATTGTGGCGAAACATTCTGAGTGCCAGCAGGTTGATAGCCAGCTGATCCAGACGTGGTTTGAGAACCTGAACTGGGGCCCGGAGAAAGTGCAGGCGGAGCGTGACTTTATCCAGCGCACCGGCAATATGGGCTTTACGACCGAGGTGTCGGGTGACTGGTCAACCATCAATGCCATCTATGAAAATGTGCTAAAGCGTATTCGCACTGAATTCCCACATGCTAAAGACATCACCATGCTGGGCGGTCACTCATCACACAGCTACATCAACGGCACCAACATGTACTTTGTTTACGACTACAACGTGGTGGATTGCCGTCCTGAAGAGGAGATGGCGAAGTATCACGTGCCGCTGAATGGCATGATCGTGGAAGAGACATTGAAGTTGGGCGGCTCGATGGTGCATCACCACGGTATCGGTAAGCATCGCGTGCAGTGGGCGAAGCAAGAACACGGCAGCGCATGGCCGATTTTGCAGGCGCTGAAAACTGCATTTGACCCGAACGGGATTATGAATAAGGGCACCATCTTCCCGCAGGAGTAAAACCACAAGGTGCGCAGCCATGCGCACCTTACTTATTTCTCGCCGCACACCTCACAATGCCGATCCTGCATCACTTTCATGTTGCGGAACTCCGCACTCATCGCATCGTAGATCAACAAGCGTGCACGGGCAGGTTGCCCCAACGCGGTCAGCACTTTTATGGCCTCTAAAGCTTGCATCGCGCCAATCACGCCCACTAGTGGCGCCAGCACGCCGGCTTCCACGCAGCTTAATGTCTGATCGCCAAACAAGCGGCTAATGCAGCGATAACAGGGTTCGTCCTGTTGCCAGGTAAACACGCTGAGTTGACCTTCCATACGAATAGCCGCCCCGGAAATCAGCGGCACCTTGTGCTGGTAACACAAACGATTGATCTGCTCACGTGCACTGACATTATCCGTACAGTCCAGCACCGCATCATGGCGCGCGATCAGGGCACTGAGTTGAGCATCATCCAGCTGTGCATCAATCGGTTCGAGCTGGCAATGCGGGTTAATCGCCGCCAGCCGTTGACGCGCAGATTCCACTTTGGGCTGGCCGAGGGTGGCATCGCTGTGAAGAATCTGGCGCTGCAGATTGCTTAAGCTGACGCTGTCGAAATCCAGCAGAGCAAGATGGCCCACGCCAGCCGAAGCCAGATAGGGCGCAGCGGCACAGCCAAGCCCGCCGAGACCGACGATTAACACGCGAGAGGCTTTGAGCTTCTCCTGACCGTCAAAATCAAAATCCCGCAACACAATCTGACGGTTGTAACGCAGCATCTCCTCATGGCTCAGTTCGACGCTCATTAGCCCTCCAGCAGGCTATTGAAAACTTCAACCTCAACCCATTCGCCTGGTTCCACATCCGCACGATCGCGATCCAGCACGATAAAGCAGTCGGCCAGGGCGAAAGAGCTAAACACGTGCGAACCCTGGGCGCCGGTGCTGCGCACTTCCAGTACGCCGTCTTCACCACGATTGAGAATGCCGCGCTGGAAGTCGAGGCGTCCTGGCGATTTCTTCAAACGCTGAGTCGCGCGCGCGCGTTGGCGCAGCGGCATAATGCGCGTGGTCTGCCCGGTGAGGGTGGCCAGCAACGGCTGCACCAGCTGATAGAAGGTCACGGCGGCAGACACCGGATTGCCGGGCAGCCCGCAGAACCAGCTGTTGGCTAAGCGGCCAAAGGCGAACGGTTTGCCCGGCTTCATCGCCAGCTTCCAGAAGGTAATCACGCCTAACTCTTCCAGCATCGCTTTAGTGAAATCCGCTTCGCCGACGGAGACGCCGCCGGTGCTGATCACGACATCCGCCTGACGATCGGCTTCGCTGAATGCCTTGCGCAGCGCCTCGGGATCGTCCGCAATCACGCCCAAATCGATCACTTCGCAGCCCAGTTTGTTAAGCATCAGCGATACGGTGAAGCGGTTCGTGTCGTAGATTTGACCGTCAGCCAAGGGCTGGCCCACCGCCTGCAATTCATCGCCGGTAGAGAAAATCGCCACGCGCAGTTTGCGCAGCACGCTCACTTCGGCAATCCCCAGTGAAGCCAGCAGCGGCAACTCGGCGGCTCCGAGGCGAACACCCGCCTCCAGCACCTGTTTGCCAGCTTCAATGTCTTCACCAATACGGCGGATATTTTGCCCGGGTGTCACGGCGGCAGTGATGACGATACCGCCCTCGCGCTGTTCGGTTTGCTCCTGCATCACCACGGCATCGCAGCCTGCCGGAATCGGCGCACCGGTCATAATACGAATCACGCTGCCAGCGGGCCAATCGCCGTTGAACGGCGCGCCGGCAAAAGCTTTGCCGGCGACCGGGAATTCGCGGTTCGGCACGATATCGCTGAGACGTAAGGCATAACCATCCATCGCGGAGTTATCAAACGGCGGCACATCCAGTGGAGACGTCACCGGTTTGGCGGTGATGCGACCTGCAGCCTCATACAGCGAGACGCTGAGGCAATCGCTAATGGGCGTGAGCTGTTGCAGCATTTTTTGCTGCGCGTCTTCGAGGGAGATTAATCCTGCGGTGAAAGGTTCCATGTCAGTCTCTGCGTGATGAATTTCAGTTGCTGCCTATTATGGTGACATTTGTCTGCCGAGTCACATGTGACTAAAAAAGCATAATCCACAATAAAAGGTTATGACCGGAGATACACTTTCTGCTTTACAAGCCGGGAGTGCCTTTCTATAGTCGAAAATTGCCTAAAAAAGATGAAAACCATTCTAAATCAGTGTTTTTGGTTCTGATTTCCTGACAGGGTACCGGTTATGGCTAAAGCAGTTATCGCAATTCACGGCGGTGCGGGCGCAATCACGCGTGCCGCTATGAGCGCCGAAAAAGAGCAGCACTATCGTCAGCAATTGCACGCAATCGTTACCGCAGGCCAGCAGATTCTCGCCACAGGCGGCAGTGCGCTGGATGCGGTGACCGAGGCGGTGCGGCTGCTGGAAGAGTGCCCACTGTTTAACGCAGGCAAAGGCGCGGTCTTCACCCATCAAGGCACTCACGAACTGGATGCCAGCATTATGGATGGCCGCACTCTGGATGTCGGTGCGGTGGCGGGCGTGAATCACATTCGTAACCCGATTCTGGCGGCACGTAAAGTGATGGAAAATAGCCCTCACGTGCTGTTTATCGGTGCGGGGGCAGAAGCCTTTGCCGCTGAACAGGGGCTGGAACAGGTTGCGCCGGATTTCTTCTCCACGCCTGAACGCTGGGAGCAGTTACAGCGTGCGTTGAGCAGCCAGCAGATGGTGCTCGATCATGACGGCGCCGCGCAAAGTCACAGCGACGATCCGCTCGACCCGGATCGCAAATTCGGTACCGTGGGTGCGGTGGCGCTCGATCTTCAGGGTAATCTGGCCGCTGCGACCTCAACCGGCGGTATGACCAACAAGCAGGTCGGCCGCGTGGGCGATTCCCCGCTCGTCGGCGCGGGCTGCTACGCTAATAATGAGACCGTGGCGGTTTCCTGCACCGGCACCGGTGAAGTGTTTATTCGCACTCTGGCAGCGTATGACGTTTCTGCACAGATGGAGTACGGCGGCCGAAGCCTGCAGCAAGCCACTGCCAACGTGATTCATGACAAAGTGCAGGAGCTGGAAGGCAGCGGCGGGCTGATCGCTGTCGACAGCCATGGCAATGTGGCGCTGCCCTTCAACAGCGAAGGGATGTATCGGGGATTCGCCTATGTGGGTGGCGAAGTCGAGGTAGCGATTTACCGCGATAGCTAAGGAGCAGGCATGACGCAGCAGCATCAGCAGTTTGCACCCGAGCAGGTTTTGGCGGTGCGTGACCTCAACGTACGGTTTGAGCATGAAGGGCGAATCACCGAAGCGGTGCGTAACCTGTCACTGGATTTGCATCGTGGGGAAACGCTGGCGCTGGTGGGCGAATCTGGTTCGGGCAAATCGGTCACCTCGCTGGCACTGATGCGTTTGATTCAGCAGGCGGGCGGCGATGTCAGTGGCGAGATCCAACTGCGTCGACGTAACGGCGAGGTGCTGGATGTGATGCGTGCCTCCGCCAGTCAAATGCGCAAAGTGCGCGGTGCCGATATGGCGATGATTTTCCAGGAGCCGATGACCTCGCTTAACCCGGTGTTTACCGTGGGCGAGCAGATCGCCGAATCCATCCGTTTACATCAGGGCAAAAGCCACCAACAAGCGCAGGCCGAAGCACGGCGCATGCTGGATCTGGT
>NZ_SZZZ01000027.1:0-44924 GCF_009830025.1 Pantoea sp. Taur | reverse complement strand
GAACCTTCTGAGGTTCATGATGGCGCAGATGGCGTACAGCCTGAAAGGCGTGGAACCTTATCAGATGAGTTTTAAGCAGTCCGCACTGTATCTGAGAAGTCATCTGAGCCTGCTACCGGGCATCTCACCGGGAAAAATACCGCGGATAATGGAAGAGATAATGGCGATGGCTCCAGGGCTGGTGCTGCCGGAAAGAAGAGTGCGGCATTACCCAAGGGCGGTAAAAAAGAGGCCACAACGTTATCCGTTGCGGCCTCCATTAAGATCTTAACTGACAAGCATTATCGCTCTGGCGGGCCTTTTTTTTGCCTCTTCCAGTCAGTGAAAACTCACCGAGTTTTCCTGAGTTTTAGCGGGCGTCCCTTCTCCTGACTATAGACAGCACCGACCCAATGGGAGGTGTGTATGAGTATCGATATGAGCAAAATTGCCACGGGCGCTGCTTACGGCGCTTCCTCGGGCACAATTGCTGTTGGATTGCTAACCCGGTTAAGTCCTGATGAGTGGAGCGCGGTTGGTGTTCTTGCTGGCATCGTGGTCGCGGTCATCACTATTGGAATCAACTGGTATTACAAACGCAAGGCCACTCTGGCCCCTAACGTTTCCAATTGCATTTTCGGGAATTACCAGCGTAGTGGTATCGAACGGGGATGGAGTAGTTGGCAATCTTAATATGAACGTACTAAACGCACTTAGAACTTCCGGCTTTGACTGTCGGGTTTATAACTACGGTGGAGCACAGACTGGAGCTGTCCGCATAAATTATATTGCTACAGGCGTTGTAAATATTTAAGAGGTTTTTATGTCAGAAGAAATAATTGAAAATCAGCATGAGGTAAGTGGTGGTGATGCGGGAAATATAAAGTATTACTATGCTGGTCAAGGATTTTACTCAAGCGATGTAATTGCCACAGCAATAGTAAATGGTTTCACGATGAACGACCTGATTGAAATTAGTAGGGAAGATTATAACGCCTGGTTTAGCCCTCCAGAAGGTAAATACGGAGCATGGGTTGATGCTAGGCCAGTTATAATTGATATTCCCAATCCGGATTATCAAGAGATTGCAGAATCGAAAAGAAAAGCACTGCTCGATGAAGCTACACAGGCAATCACTGTAGGGCAGACCAAGCTTTTGATGGGACGCAAACTGAGCGATGATGAAACTGAATCACTAAATGCCTGGATGGATTACATTGACGCTCTGAACGATACCGACATCAGTGTTGCACCTGATATACAGTGGCCGACAAAGCCAACTCCTTAAAAAAGCCCTGGCGACGGGGCAGATATGTACCGCGCCCGTCTTGAAGCAGACTACGGGGTGGGTGATTAAAGGTTAGTCGCTCACACTGATCCCCTCCACCTAAATTCGTTTTACCGTGCCTCCCCCCCATGCAACATGCGTAAAAAAGCACACTCAGTGGCGGGCAAAGTGTTTCATGGCAGGATTAACCTGCAAACTCGTACGCTAACGCGCAACATCCTGTATGCGTGTAGCTCTCTTAGGCTAAGACTGTGTAAAGTACAGTGATGTGGGAATGCTCTTACAGGTTGTGAGGTTAGGATTGTTCTGTGCTAGAGCATAAAAAACCCGGCACGGTGGCCGGGCACTGACTAACTCTGTGGCTGACCAACCGGGCCTTTGCCCAGCGGGCCGCCAGGTGCTGATTCGCCGCTTGGTGCATGCGGTCGACCATCATGGCCTACTGCAGGGCTTTCATGATGGCATCCTGCCAGCGTCACAAGGCCTGTAATAATGATTAATCCGCTTAAAAACTTCTTCATAATTTCCCCAGTCCATGAAAGCAACGGTATGTTGCTAATAAAGCTTAGGTTTTCAAAATCATTTGTCAAAATCATAGCAATTAAAAAAGTAAATTTCGTTATGCGCCAAGGGCTTTACAAAAACCTCACGTTAACGATCTTGATAAGCTTCTTTTTACAAACAATACTGTACGTACATACAGTATTGTTGGGTGGGAATGACAATGCCCCGTGACTACGAAATTAAGATGGCCTTCAGACAGGCGCTAAAGCGTGATGCAAAGGGCCGATTCACAATCAGTACAGTGGACTTTGTTGCAGTGCTTAAACGTTATAAGTGGGAGTATTCCCTGAGTGAAGCGAATAAGTGGATTGAAACCCACACTACAACGTTCCGGGACATTTCACCTACAAACGGTGAGGAGCGCGTGTTTCAGGTTTTCAATCCCAATGGTGGAATGTGATGTTCGCGCTGGTTGATGTGAACATGTGTTATGTCTTCAGCGCAACATTCGCCCGGCGCTAAATGAAAGCAGGTGCGATCCTCATCGACTTTTTTAGCCAGGGCATTTCACAGCTCAATCTCTTTGACGACCACAAACCAAAGGCCAGCATTGAGGTGTTTATTAGACGGCCTTAACCAGAGCGGGAAGGGGAAAAATATGGTTCGCAGGACAGGATACTCAGAAAGCGTGGGCAATGAAGCGAGAAATGTTGTCCCCGGCGTACACCACTCGATATTAGGATCTGCTGGCTGCGAGGTGACTCTCCCGGTTCAGAAATTGATGACAACCAGCAGTACCTGTTACCTGGTTGAGTGGAACGGGCGAAGTTGCATCGTAGACGAGAAGCGTCGACCGCAGAATGGTGACGCTGTTCTGTTGGATCTGTTAGGAAATTACGAATGGGGGCATGCCTATCTGCATCCCAGCCGCATCATCACCGATGACGGCCTGACCCTGGATGATGACCTGATGGAGGATGTGTCCGTGGTTGGAGTGGTAACGCACGAGGTTACTGCAATACACGAACAGGATGGGTCACCAATTTAATGCTCAAAATAAAAAACCCGGGAAACACCAGTCACCCGGGCGGCAACAATTTATGCCAAACATTTCCATTAAGAGTAAGAGCATGACCTCAACTACGGGGAAGCAGTCAGGACTTAAGAAGAATAGTATGCCTTTTACTTTTTGCTTTAAGACCAATCAAAAATTCACTCTTCCTGAAGTGATCTAGAATGATTAAGACAATTCTCATTTCCGGAGTGCGCCATGAAGGATGAAAAGTATTTTGAAAATCTCCACTCACGTGTAATTGGTGTGTTAGGCGGGTCTCTTATGTGCATTCTTGAAGAGCAAAAAGAGCTTACCAAAGATTCTCTGATTGAGGTTGTTAAACAAAATTTTGCTGGGGATGACTATCACTTGGCTGTAGATGTCGTCCTAGACTTGCTCCGTCAGCACAATAGTTGAATGACTTCTGTGCAAAATTGACCGAGGCAAAGTTATCCCGGGAGCAAATATTTTGCCTCGAATTGATTGAGTCCCGATGGGAACCGGAACGAATTGAAAATAGCTTGAGGACAAAATTGCCAGAGTGTGCAAAAAAAAGCACAGGATGCCCCTTTAGTTCAGCCTGTGCGGAGAGTTCAGCGTAATCTTTTATAGTTTTTTTCATGGCCTGCTGTAATGGGTCGAGTCATCACAGCATGGGACTCCAGTGTGCTTGCATCAGAAACACAACAACTACTAACAAAACCGTAGTGATACCTGGCAGCAAAAAATATCGCATTCTCGCCTCCACGTTTTCGACAGTACCACTTCAAATCTAGTCTATTTACGCAAAAAAGCCTGTGCTCCGAGTGAGATGAAGCGCGGGCAATCTTTGGGGGAAACTATCGAACCTTCTGGTTTGTATTCATCATGCTCTTTCCTACGTTAATTAATGTGATCTGAGCCGCTTGGACGAAAAAACCCGCTTCCAAAAATGGAGCGGGCGTTAAATTGGAGTTTGTAACGTACAACATCACATCACTAATGTTGAAGGGAAAATGTAACACTCTTACAACAAAATTAGGTTCGTTAAATTAGCTGATTACAGTGTAATAGTCTGAAAATTAGGAACAAAAATTAACCTTTGTAAGTAAAGTGTTAATTCTGGAATTTAATAAGAAATATTAGGAAGTGTTAAGTTAATTCTTCCCTGTGAGCCCAAACAAAGTTGTAACCGTTTTTGGCACAAAAAAGTCGGAGCAATGGAGTTCGGCCGGCAATATTTAAACGCCTGACTTATCAATGGAGTGATGGTAATCCCGAGGAGAACTGGTACGCCCTTATGTTGAAGGTCGTCCTTGGATAATCCAGTTATAAAACACAAAAAAACCCGCGCAGAGGCGGGTGAAAATTCGTTCAATGAGAAATTCTCTTTTCGTACGCATAACGCTTGCTGCGTGTATATGAATACGTCGCTATTATAGCAATAGTTTCTTGAACGTTCCGAAAAGTTCCATGATAAGAATTTACTGATGGGAGTAAGGAATTGCGTTCCGTTTCTGAAGTGATAGTCACACATCATAAAAAAGCCCGGCACTGATGGCGTCCGGGCTGCACAATGGGTGCGAATCATGATCAATCGGAGTTTGTCGGTAGTACAGGTAGTTCGGTGTCAGTCGTGTTTGTCAGCGCCAGTGATATAAGACTTTAATTCACAATTCGGGTTGTCCGCTCTACCCGTCATGCGGTTTCCTTAAGGTTCCCACACCGAAAAGGATTCCAGCATGCTGAGCAGATAGGACTTTTTCATGATAAAGCAAATGCGCCAACAGGGTGCTTACATTGTCGATATCGCAACACAGATCGGATGTTCCGAAAGAACCGTCAGGCGATATCTCAAATACCCTGAGCCCCCGGCCCGTAAAACACGCCATAAAATGGCAAAACTCAAGCCGTTCATGGATTACATCGACATGCGGCTGGCGGAAAACGTCTGGAACAGCGAGGTCATTCTCGCCGAAATTAGGACGATGGGGTACACCGGCGGGCGCTCTATGCTGCGCTATTACATCCAGCCCAAACGTAAAATGCGGCCCTTAAAGAAAACCGTGCGCTTCGAAACTCAGCCCGGTTACCAGCTGCAGCACGACTGGGGAGAAGTGGAAGTCGACGTGGCCGGGCAGCGATGCAAGGTGAACTTCGCCGTCAATACGCTGGGGTTCTCCCGCCGCTTCCACGTCTTGCCGCGCCAAAACAGGACGCTGAGCACACGTACGAGTCGCTGGTGCGCGCCTTCAGTTATTTTGGCGGCAGCGTGAAAACCGTGCTTGTCGATAACCAGAAAGCTGCCGTGCTGAAAAACAGTAACGGCAACGTGGTGTTCAACGCAGGCTTCCTGCTGCTTGCCGACCACTATGGCTTCCTGCCGCGGGCGTGCCGCCCTCGCCGGGCCCGTACCAAAGGTAAGGTTGAGTGGATGGTGAAATACCTCAAGGAAAACTTCTTTGTCCGCTACCGGAGGTTCGACAGCTTTACCCACGTCAATCAGCTCCTGGAACAGTGGATGGCAGATGTCGCTGACATGCGCGATCTTCGCCAGTTCCGGGAGACGCCTGCGCAGCGCTTCGTTGTCGAACAAACGCATCTGCAGCCGCTGCCGGCAACCGACTTCGATACCAGCTACTTCGATATCCGGCATGTGGGATGGCTACATCGAGGTTGGCGGCAACCGCTACAGTGTGCCCGAGTCGCTGTGTGGCCATCCGGTCTCGATCCGGATCTCGCTGGATGACGAGCTGCGGATCTACAGCAACTAAAATCTGGCCGCGACCCACCGGCTCAGCGGGGCTTCATCGGGCTGGCAGACGGTGCCGGAGCACCATGCTCCGCTGTGGCAACAGGTCAGTCAGGTAGAGCACCGGCCCCTGAGCGCGTATGAGGAGCTGCTGTGATGTACGAACTGGAAACACTGCTGAACCGGCTGAAAATGGAACACCTGAGTTACCACGTTGAAAATTTGCTTGAGCAGGCAGCGAAGCAGGAACTGAACTACCGGGAGTTCCTGTGTATGGCGCTGCAGCAGGAATGGAACGGACGGCACCAGCGGGGAATGGAATCCCGGCTGAAGCAGGCGCGCTTGCCGTGGGTGAAAACGCTGGAGCAGTTCGACTTCAGCTTCCAGCCGGGCATAGACCGAAAGGTCGTCCGTGAGCTTGCAGGTCTGGCGTTCGTGGAGCGCAGTGAAAACGTGATCCTGCTGGGCCCGCCGGGCGTGGGGAAAACGCATCTGGCGGTCGCGCTGGGAGTAAAAGCCGCAGATGCGGGCCACCGGGTGCTGTTCATACCGCTGGACAGGCTGGTTGCCACGCTGATAAAGGCGAAGCAGGAAAACCGACTGGAACGACAGCTGCAGCAGCTGAGTTATGCGCGGGTGCTTATCCTGGATGAGATAGGTTATCTGCCAATGAACCGTGAGGAGGCCAGTCTGTTCTTCAGGTTGCTGAACCGTAGGTATGAAAAAGCGAGCATCGTTCTGACGTCAAACAAAGGGTTCGCTGACTGGGGCGAGATGTTCGGAGATAACGTGCTGGCGACGGCGATCCTGGACCGTCTGCTGCACCACTCAACGACGCTGAACATAAAAGGAGAAAGCTACCGGTTGAGAGAAACGCAAGGCCGGGGTGCTGGCAAAAAGCGCAACGCCAATCAGTGATGATGAAATGGTGGAAAGCGGACAGCGTTAATGACCAACAGCGGACAATGAAAATGGCGAAAAGGGGGTGCGGACGATTTCCTGGACTGATTGATTATTTAAAGCCCAGCATTTGCCGGTACGTTTCCGGGCTGACGCACCCCAGCGACAGCTTAATGCGATGACCATTATACCAGCGTATGTACCTGTCCACCTGTTGCATGAAGCTATCAAGCGTTACGTCTGACCAGTTGCGGCCATAGTACATCTCGTTTTTCAGACGTCCGAAGAACCCTTCGCACGCAGCATTATCCGGCGAGCACGCTTTGCGCGACATTGAGCGCGTGAGCCCGGAGGAGGATATTCGCTGTAACCAACCCGGCCACCGGTAATGCCCACCTCTGTCACTGTGTATGATCGGCCGTTCGTGCGGTTTTAGCGTGTCGATCGCGCCTTCCAGCATACTGTTGGCAAGCATCGCGTCCGGCCGGGTGCCCACTGACCAGCTCACCACCTTACCGTCGAAGCAGTCCACCACCGGTGACAGCCACACTTTCCCCGCAGGCAGCTGGAACTCCGTGATATCCGTCAGCCATTTCTGATTGGGTTGCGCAGCGGTAAAATCCCGGGCAAGCAGATTGTCAGGGGCCGGGCCGATCTCGCCGCAGTACGAGCTGTACCGGCGTCGGCGGGTACCGTACATAACCAGCTTTTCCTCTGACATCAGCCGGCGCACCACCTTTTCAGAGAGCCGGACGCCTTCGTGGCGCAGCATCGCGTGCAGGCGGCGATAGCCGTAACAGCGGTAATTGGCGTCGAACAACTCCGTCAGCGTGGCCCGGACGCCGGCATGTTTATCGCCGGTGCGAAGCGTTGCGCGGTGATAAAAATAGCTGCTGCGGGCCAGACCCAGGTTAATCAGCAGCGCCGGCAGCGGGTGTTTCTCTCTCAGGGCATCAGCGACCTTCGTCTTTTCTCTGTTTGTCAGAGCGCTGATGCCCGGGCCTTTTTTTATGATTTCATCCACCTTTTTCAGGATATCGTGCTCCATCTGCATCTGCTGGATTTCCTGGCGGAGTCTGTCCCGCTCACTGCGCAGTGCGTCGAGCTCTTCATCTGCAGAAGTCTGGCTGCGTTTACGCATGGTTCTGTATGCCTCATCACCGATGATTTCATCCTTCCATTTGTACAACAGCGTACGGCTGACGCCAACGTTTTGGGCAACCTGCACGGCGGGGGTGTCTCTTGTGCACAGGTCTTTAACGGCCTGCTGTTTCACCTGCGGGCTAAAGGGAGCACAGGGATTCTGTATGCTGGTAAAAATGCGTCTCCTGCCCGGATAAAGCTCATCGATCCAGCGAACCAGAAGCGCGCTGCAGGGGTAGCCCAGCGCTCTGCGTGTAAAAGCCAGGCAGCAGCCATGCGTGAGATAATGTTCTACAGCGGCCCGCTTTTTGTCTTCAGTGTAGCGACGTTTGCGCGGAAAGCGGTTCAGATTACCGGCATTGTCTTCCCATTCGCGCACCCAGCGCCTGAGGTTGCGTTCTGTAGGGTAGCCGAGTTCGCGGACGACAGAGGCAACCTTCCTGCCGTATTTGAAGTAGAGCTCGATAGCGCGATTACGATCCGCTTCGGAATACATAATTTATCTCCTGAGAGTCCAGCAAATCGTCCGCACCCCCAAAACGGTCAATAATCTTGGCGTTGACACGTTGCGCTTGATGACTCCTCCGCCTGGAATGTAACCGCCGACTCTGACGTAGCTAATCTGGCCTTGAATGGCGGAACCGTGCGATTTGCACCGTCTTCCGGCGACGGCTTTCGCACCCTGTCTCTCGGCACTATCGATGGCGGCGGCAGCTTCTACATGAACACCGACGCCGCAGGCATGCAGGGCGACTTTATCGACGTTGCCGGCAGCGCCAGCGGCAGCTATCTCCTGCACGTCGCCAATACCGGCGCCGAGCCCGCGCAGACCGAAGACGCGCTGCGCCTGGTACGCACCGGCGGCGGCGACGCCGGTTTTACCCTGAACGGCGGGCGGGTCGACATCGGCGCCTGGCAGTACACGCTGGTCCGGAATGGCAACGAATGGGATCTGGTTCAGGCCGGTACCGGACCTGCTCCTGATCCCGAACCGGAGCCAGACCCTGAACCGGGTCCGGAGCCTGAGCCCGGCCCGTCCACCTCTGCGTCCACCGACGCCGTGCTGAGCATGGCCTCCGCCCCCAGGTTCATGTTTTACGGCGAGCTCAGCAGCCTGAGCGCCCGCGCGCAGTCCGTCCGCGGTGGCCATCAGAGCGGCGTCTGGGGCACCTACCTGCATAACGGCGACCGCGTTCAGGGTGCCTTGCAGTCCGCTTACCGGCTGCAGCAGGACGGCCTGATGCTCGGCGCGGACGTCGCGCGCGACAACGCTCACGGCTCGCTGGTGACCGGCGCCTTCGTCAGCTCCTCGTCCGGTCGCGTGAAGCACGCCCGCGGTGGAAAAAGTCGTATCGACGCCTGGGGTGGCGGTCTGTACGCTACCCAGCAGTCCGGCACGGGCTGGTACGCCGACGCGGTGCTGAAACTGAACCGCTTTGAGAACAGCCTGTCTGCACGCATGGGGGACGGCGCTGACGTCAGCGGAAGCTGGAACTCCTGGGGCTACGGGGGTTCGCTGGAGGCGGGTCGCCAGCTGCAGTACAGCGGCGGCCTGAGCCTGACCCCCTACGTGAGCCTCACCGGCTATCAGAACCAGTCCGGGCGCGTGGAGCTGAGCAACGGGATGACCGCCAGCACGTGCACCGGGCGCTCGGTGCGCGCCGAAGCCGGCGCCCGGGCGGCGGCCACGCTGAGCGCGGGCGGCGTGCCGGTCACGCCTTACCTGCGGGCCGCGCTGACGCAGGAGCTGGCAAAGGGCGGCACCGTGCGCATCAACGACCGCTATGACTTTGCCGACGACTTCGCCGGCAGTGGCGCGCGGGCGGGCGCGGGCGTCAGCGTATCAGTCACGCCTGCCGCGACGCTGTGGCTGGACGCGGGCTGGGCGCGCGGCGAGCGCAGCGAGTCGCCAGTCAGTGCCAGCACCGGCGTTAAAATCGTATTCTGACGGGATTTTTTTAGACAATACAGAATAGGCCACGGACTCAGTGGCGTCTTTGAATGGCCATGATAGAGAACTGATACAGTTAACAGCACAGTCATGCCAGGCTCCTGACGTCACTGACGGTAAACCCGCCCATATTTACTATCCGTACCTCCAAAAGTG
This sequence comes from Pantoea sp. Taur, assembly GCF_009830025.1. Taxonomy (NCBI): domain Bacteria; kingdom Pseudomonadati; phylum Pseudomonadota; class Gammaproteobacteria; order Enterobacterales; family Erwiniaceae; genus Pantoea; species Pantoea sp. Taur. The sequence goes on along the minus strand of NZ_SZZZ01000027.1, from coordinate 35,218 downwards.
ACATTATCAAATTGGACTCTCAATAAAAGTACGGGTAATGCTCTTTATGTATAATTATCAACTAATTATATATGTCTTTCCTTATTGAAAATGTCCCCCTGATTTCCCGGTTTTAAATGTCACCTTTTGCTGATTTCTGATGAAGAGAAAAGGGCAGTGAGCTCATTTTTTCAGGCTGGATTTAAAAAGAGAGGGTTCGGCTAGAACCGGATTGATGGTCCTGAGCTGAGCCTGAATCTGCGCCCGTCTTTTAGGCATGCTCTGGCTGCGCTTTCTTTTCCCTGCGGCTTCAAGCTCATCCTGCTTTTCCTGCGCCAGCTTCAGCACCGCGCCCAGCCTTTTGTTATCAACGATACGTCCCTGACTGATGCAGTCCAGCTTATCGAACATCTGATATTTCAGCGTTCTGTTTCCATGGCGGAATGCGAGCGTGCCGTCCGGATAATCAAAAGCGAGGATTTTTTCTCCGGCTATGCGTGAGTTTTCTTCAGTGGGTTCAACGAGATAAAAAATTTTATCGTACTGAAAAGTCAGTGATTTTGAAAGCGTACGCAGCGTCTGCCACGCGAATATGTCATCCAGCTCCGGGCTGCTTTCTGAGACGGTGCGGTGCAGGTTTTTCGGGTATTTTGCCGGTCTGGCAAATCGGAGGTTGAAGTCGCTGATGAACGTTTCGATCCAGGCGTTGGCGGCATCAATGCCGGTGATATCCTCCAGTCGCATCTCCTTAACCAGCCGATCCTGCAGCGTCAGATTGGCGCGCTCAACGCGGCCCTTGGCCTGAGAGCTGTTGGCACAGATAAGATCGATGTTCAGGTCATGCAGTGCGCGTCCGAACTGCGTTATGCCGGTACGTCGTGTTTCGGCCTGACTGACGCGAAACACCGCATGTTTGTCACTGTAAAAAGCCACCGGCTTGCCGTGTTTTTCGATGTAGTCGCGGGTGGCCACCATGTAATCAAAGGCTGACTCACTCTGACAGAAGCGCAGGTGCATCAGACGGCCGGTCGCATCTTCAATATAAACCAGAAGGCAGCATTTTTGCGCGCGGCCTTCGAACCAGTCATGGTGTGAGCCGTCGATCTGGATAAGCTCGCCCAGGCAATCCCGCCGCAGGCGCGGCTGATAAATGCGGGGCTGACGACGAGCGTGTGGGATCCAAAGTCCATCCGCAGTCATCCAGCATCGCAGCGTCTCGACAGAAATCGTAATTCCGTGGCGCTCCTGAAGTTTTTCTGCGGCAAGTGTGGGGCCGAAACCCACGTAATTTTCACGTAGCAGCGTCAGTATGCGGTGGCGCAGACTGTCATCGATGCGATGTGTGCCGGGCTTTCCACGCCGTGCATCGGTAAGACCGGCTGCACCAGACTCGCGGTAGCGGTTCATCAGCCGCTGAACCTGACGCTCGGTAAGATCCAGCTGAGAGGCCGCATCACGGCGACGCAGACGTTTTTCAATAACAGCCTGAATGACGGGAATACGGTGAAGTTCTTTGTTCGACATGGTCACCAGCATCAGCAGAGATCTCCCAGAAAAGGTGGCAAACGCGCCGCATCTGGGTGACATTATCAAATTGGACTCTCAATATATGTTGAAGCTAAGCAGAGATGACCGGGTTCAGGCAAATCTGAGATGTCCGGATGAGATGAATTGCAGCCTTTCAAATCACAGTATGATGTGGAATTATTGGCAGATAAATTTGATTATCAGGGAAGCCAACTTTGAGGCATGAACTCTGGGTCGAGCCTGATGGATGCCAGACTTTTTGTCTGAAAGGTGTCCAGGGAAATGCAGCAAGATCATTATTGGATCCTGGTGCAAAACTTATATGGGAAGTGGATGCGGCCAGCCATTATGAAGCAATGACCCTTTATTATAAATATATGGACTGGGGCCAATATATAACGTCTTTTCCTGAACAGGATTGTAAAACTTATTCCGAACTGGGTTGGGAGTAAAGTTACTGAACAAGCCTGATTTAAGTATCTTTCCGCTCAAAAATTTCCTCGCTGCGGCTCTGTAAGTCAAATAACGCTTCCAGTAAATCATCCTCATTCACCGCACGCTGCCGCTTTTTAGCTGGATCTTTCTTCGCACTTCTCCGACTCGTCCCGGTTCCGGCCGGGAGGCCCTGAGACCGCGTATTATCACGCTTGTCCTGCATCAGCTTGGCCACGGCCAGCGCGTGTCCAAGCCGCTTGTTGTCAACGATCGCACCCTGGTCAACTTCAGACAGCCGGTCGTAGGCAGAGTAGGGAAGCACCGTGCCGTGACTCCTGAGTTCAACGCGACCATCCGGGTACTGCCAGGCATCCAGATATTTACCCATCGCGCGGCGGCTGTCATCGTTATCCTCAAGCAGCAACAGCATTTTATCGTAGCGGACCTTCAGCGCTTTCGAAACCTTGCGCGGTTCGCGCCAGGTAAATATCTGGTTCAGGTTGTCGTCTGCATCGAGCGGACGGTGAACGTCAAAATCATGCCTCGGTGCCTTCGCGAAACGCCGGTTGTAGTCCGCCATAAACTCAGCGGCAAAGGCGTTAGCCGCGTCAGGCGTGCTGATGTCACGCAGTCTGAGTTCATTGACCAGCCGATCCTGCAACGTGAGGTGTGCACGCTCCACGCGGCCCTTGGCAGAGCTGGTGCTGGCGCAGATGCCGGTGATGTTCAGCTCGTTCATCGCGCGACCGAACTGCGTCTGACCGTCGCCGCCAGCCGCATTTTTATTGTTGATGCGGAACACGCTGGCCTTGTTGCTGTAAAACGCCAGCGGCTTGCCGTGCTGCTCCAGATAGCCGCGCGTGGCTTCAAAGTAGGTGAACGTGGACTCGGAGCGGACGAAATGAAGCTGCATCAGGCGGCTGGTCGCGTCATCCACATAAACCAGCAGCGTGCAGGCCGGACCACGTTCCTCGAACCAGCGGTGATCGCAGCCGTCGATCTGTATCAGCTCGCCGACGCACGCACGGCGGTAGCGAGGTTGCTGGATTTTTGGCGCACGATGCCTGCGCGGGATCCAGAGGCCTGACTGCATCATCAGCTTCCGTACGGTCTCTTTAGACAGCGTCACGCCGTGCAGCTCGGCCAGCTTCTCGCAGGCGAGCGTCGGACCAAAGTCTGAGTAGCGCTCTCGGATGATCTGAACCGCACGTTCAGCAAGGCCTGCTGGCAGCTGATAGTTACTGGGCTTTCCGCGCCGGCGATCAGCCATACCCAGCGGACCGTCTGTACGATAGCGCTGAAGCAGGCGGCGACAGTGCCGGTCGGAAATACCGAGACGCTCAGCTGCGAGATGGGTTGTCAGCCGCCGGTCGACGACGTCCTGGATAACTTTAAGCCGGTTAACTTCGTTCATCGTGAAAAACTCCGCACCAGAAGCCGTCATATCAGGATCCTCAGCAGGTAGCCCGAAGCGGCCAGGTAAGCTTAGCTCAGAACGGCCAGGTTAGCTTTGCTTCAATAATATATGTCTATCCATTATTAAGATGTCGTCTTCGTGGCTAAGTTAAAGTGTCATCTTTGACATGGATAGAGTCTGGATGGTCAGAGTCTGTCTTTCGGATGGGCTACCCAGGTCTTCTCGGCAATCATCAGCTTCCTGACGGTTTCCTTTGATATGCTCAGCCCGAAGCCTGCGTTGAGTAAGCGCCATGCTCCGGTCGGACTCATGCCACGGCAGCGAGTGCGAAGAAGTTTCACCACCTGAGTCTTAAGCTCTTCTTTCAGCTGATAGTTGCTGGGTTTACCCCGGCGCAGATTCACCACGCCGGTTCGACCGGATTCGCGGTAACGGCTTACCAGGCGACGGCACTGGCGGGAAGATATCTCCATTGACTGCGCGGCATCTGCCGCTGTGATGTCGCCCGCCAGATACATTTCAATGAGGTCGGCCCGCAGCTGCTCCCGCAGGGTCATTACTTTTTTTCCTGAGTCATTTTTCCTCCCTTAGGCGCCGTGTCCGCGGAAGCGGGCAGGGTGCGGGTGTCAGCGTTTGAGGTCTGAGACAAAGCTCACCGGATTCACCAGCACCGGATTAATTGCCCTCAGCGCTTCAAGTGCACGCTCCTGAGCCAGCCGGCGCGGCATCTTTTTACTGCGTGAACGTTTCCCGGCCGCTTCCTGCTCATCCTGTTTTTCCTGCGCCAGGCGCAGTACGGCACCAAGGCGTTTGTTATCGACGATCTCACCCTGATCCACACAGGCCAGCTTGTCGAAAACCTGATAACTCAGCTCCCGCTGAGCATAGCGGAAGCAGATCCTGCCGTCAGGATATTCAAACACGGTGACTTTTTCACCTGCGATGCGGGTGTTCGCATCTGAGGGCTCGATAAGATAGAGCATTTTATCGTATTGAAAAGTCAGCGATTTTGATAACTTCCGCTGGTCCTGCCAGGCAAAGATATCGTCCAGTTCATCCGGTGACAGGCCTGAAGGACGATGCAGATCCTTCGGATACTTTGGCGGTCGCGAAAATCGGCGGTTAAAGTCATCGATAAAGCCGGTTACCCAGCGGTTCGCTTCGCTGATGGAGCTGATATTGTGCAGCCGCATCTCCTTGACCAGCCGGTCCTGCAGCGTCTGGTTCGCACGCTCAACGCGGCCCTTAGCCTGGCTGCTGTTGGCGCAGATCAGCTCAATGCTCAGATCGCGCAGCGCCCGGCCAAACTGCGTGGTGCCACTGCGGCGAGCCTCCGTTCCGTTAACGCGGAAAACGGCGTGCTTGTCACTGTAAAATGCGACGGGTTTTCCATGAACATCAATGTACTCACGCGTTGCCGTCATATAATCGAACGCAGACTCTGAATCACAGAAGCGCAGGTGCATAAGGCGGCCGGTCGCATCGTCAACGTACACGAGAAGGCAGCACTTCGGCGCGCGGTCCTCAAACCAGGCATGGTGAGAGCAGTCCAGCTGCACCAGTTCGCCGAGGCAGTCGCGCCGGTGTCTCGGCTGATAGATGTGCACCTGTCTTCGTGAGTGAGGCCGCCAGAGCCCGTCTGAAATCATCCAGTTGCGGACAGTCTCAACGGAAACCGGAATGCCGTGTCGTTCGAGAAGCTTCTCGGTGACCAGCGTTGGACCAAAGTCCGCGTAGTGTTGCCGGATCAGATGCAGAGCGACGCAGCGTAAATCTTCAGGAATGCGGTTGTTGCCGGGACGCCCGCGACGTTCTGATACAACCGACGCCGCGCCATGTTCACGATAACGCCGCAGAACGCGCTGAACCTGACGGACGGTGAGTTCGAGAAGGCGCGCAGCTTCACGCTGCAGCAGAGTGTGGTCGTGAACGCGCTGAATGATGCCGAGCCGATATAGATCTTTATCTGTCATGGTCACCAACATAAAGTCTGCATCCTTAGCTAAGCCTGAGGAGATCTAAGGTTAGCTCAGGGACGACATCTGTGAATTGTTCCATACGACATTAGCGTTTTGGAGTAACAATATAAGTTCGCAAAATACTTATTATGTTAAATAAGGCATCTGTAGGCGCACTCCAGCCTTTACCAGGCTATTAACTACTGATAATTAATGGCGTGCCAGGAAATGGTTATTGCCTTGTTCTGATCTAAACAGCTTCAGCTTTTCAGTGTGTTGCCAATTTCAGTTTTTTCTGTTTCATCAGTAAGATTCGTACTATTTACCAATGATCCTTGGGGTTGGATATTCATCTGGAAACCTGTGCCGAACACTTCCATGCCAGTCATCAAGTTATTTTAACCCCATCACCGAATTTATGTTGTCGAAGACTTGCCAGAAACGTAATAACACTATTCAAATCAGTAGCCCACTCGGAAATCCTCATACCATCATTATTATGAGTTTCACGTTCACCAATAAAGTTATTAATGTTTTCAGGAGTGAAATTTTGGCATTCATTCAAAAAAATAATTTTATGTTGAAAGTAGGCCTCATCACCATGATAATACGCTACCCAAACAAATATAAAATTCGTAAACTCCGGATCATACATCGATACCGCTAAGGCAGAGTGTTTTTTATTATCAATACCTTGATTAAGAGAAGAGATCCAATTCCTCTTATAATCCCCAAGGGACCAATAAGAAATTGGGATGTGTAATCGCTCAGTGAAGTCACCTATGATTATTGAAGAAGAAATAACTAACTCCCCATTCTCTTTAATCGGTTCGCCTTCGGAAAAAATACCGAACATTTTCAAACCTTAATCCTGTTTAAATTACTGGAGGAGTCACCGATTAACGGGGCTATGGAGTGGCGCGAGCTTTGGGATCACTTATTTACATTTTTAATTTCCAGAAGTTCATTCCGTCAATTATCCAATATTGTTCACTATCGGGAACGAGCAGTCCAAACATATTGTTTTTTTGAGAACTCCAATTCGGTGGGGCTAGGTTTTCGTGATCTCTTTCCCAATCAGTGTGCTGAAATATTTTTTTATCAAAATTTATGTAAAATTTAGGTAGCCGCAATCTCCACTCATCCCAATCAGGTCTAACCGCTTCATTAGATGTTGAAAGGAAATTTTCTATGTATGAGTAAAACGAACATAAATCCTCTTTGGTTTTGTTGTGTATGAAAAAATTATGCATCCATGATTTTGTGAAACATTTTACATTGGCTATTTTCATGTATTCAAAGAAATTACTTCTATCAAGTAAGGGAATCCCACCTCTGAATGAGTTTAATGCTTCATCAAGTTGTTCAGGTTTTAGCCAGCCATTCTGGATGTAAGCATCATATTCTGGTCTGACATCAATGCAATAATTCTCTTTACTATCAATAATATAATAATGTGATCCATTCAATACGAATATAGCAATATCGACATCACCATTGAATAAAGAGTCATGGATCTCTTGAACTTCAGTCGCCAAATTCATTAAGAAACTCCTCTTTAGTCAGAACTCGAGCTTTTGAAGAACTCTGCTCAATTAATCTATCCCAAACCTTGGGAAGTTCTAATGATACACTAGGTTGACCTTTGGTAGGGTCAACAATTTTGGGGGCAGTAGGATCCTTAGGCACACCTGGTATGGGGCGTTGTGGCACCGCTGCTTCCATTATTTGCTTGTTCAACGTTGAGTCAATCTCAAACACAACGACAGTGCCGTCCTGTCTTTTATTAGTTAGATAGTAGACTGCGTGATTAGGTCCATTGGTGCTAACACATAATTGCCCGCTACACCCACTATTAACTGAAACTGTTCCATCTGAGTTTACGCTTATCCTGTTTTGACTTGTTTGGGTACCACTTCCGCCTCCTTCTACCCTGAAATAGGTTTCAGTAGTATTTTTGATTGAATCTTGACTTGTGCTTGAAGTGCCACCTTTTCCTTCCTTGGAAGCCGAAGTTCCAGCGGAGATGCCCTTTAAACCAGCAATTACTGCAATAATCGCCTGCGTTTGCATTGCTCTATCATATTTTTCAGCAGTTTTGCTCCAGTCGTCCTGCGTCCAATCCTGTTTATTCGCTTGAGTAATGGCGGTGATAGCTCTGTCGCGAGATATGCTCCCTTCATCCAGTCCCTTTAAAATATCTTGAGCGTTTTTAGCATCTTCAGGATATAAATCACTGAAAATTAAGCGATATCCAGCTGCACTTTCACCATAGCTATCAAGAGCCTTTTGCGCCTCAGCAACCAGTGCTCCGCAGGCATCTCCTCCTTTATTACCCTGAGTACAGATATCGTGAATTGCCTGGTCTCTGGCTTTATCCGTCTCGCGGAGATCTGCCAGTTCTTTTGCTTCATCTTCTGAAATGCTCCCCGCTTTCTCCTTGCGTTCCAGGTTAGACTTAATTTGGGCTTCGTTAGCGCTTAGATAATTATTCTCAACCTCTGTCCTGCCTGCAGATCCCCCACTTCCCACTCCGGCACTACCATCAACCGCACCGCCGGCTGCTGCGCCTGCCAGTGTTACAACATTCGCTACCAGCATCTTTTCATCGGCTGAGAGTTGATAAGCTTTTTTGCTGAACAACATTTCGCTGAGTGCATCACCAGAACTGAGCAATCCGGCCGTCAGTCCGCCCGCCGCACCGCCAATGGTGCTACCGCCCTGCGCTTTTGCAATCAGACCCGATGCCAGCGTATGCAGCAGGACGCGCATTGGCTCGTTACCCTGCGACACCTGCTTGACCATCTGCGCCAGCAGTGGCGCGGCACCTGCCGCTACCGCACCGCTGACGTTGCCGCCCGCCAGCCCGGCAAACAGCCCGCTGATGGCCTGTGCCGCAATCTGCAGGTCAGAACCGACGCCGTACTTCTCTTCAACTTTGTGATCAAAATCATCGAGCGTTTTTTTCTTATCCGCGTCTGAGAGTCCATTGAACGCGGCATCAGTTTTAAGCTTCTCTCTCTCCTGCTCTTTCTCCTGCTTCTTGAGCGCGTCGAAGGTCTGCTGGATAGCCTGCTGCCCCAGTACCGCCATCTCTCGCTGAACAGCCAGGCTGTCTTCCGCCTTCTGCGCATCAAACTTATCCCTCAGCGCATTCTCCGCTGCGGCAGTGTCGCGGCTGATTTGCGATACGTCCTGCTTCTGGGCATCCGGGTTGCGGATCTCAATCGTTCCCGGCGAGATGGCACTGTAGGTGGTAGAACTTGCCCGGTCCTTCGTCTGCTGCAGCGTGCCCATCGGCAGCGAGTTGCCACCCGACGGCTGTGGCTCCCCGGATTTCGGAATGTTGTTGATGAAGCTGTCAGACGCTGGCGTGGTGGTTTTACCCATGCTGCCGCTGACGGCCACGCTGAAGCCATTGCCGCCGGAATTGGCGTGGTTTTCAATATCGGTCCAGCCGAGCGTACCGGTGCTGAGGTGGTTTTTGTCCGGCGTTGCGGAGGAGGCGATGACCGCGCCATCCAGCTGCGTATGGTTGCCGACGTAAATGTTGTAGCCACCGTCACCCGCGCTGATGCTGCTCTGCTGCTGTACAGAATCAAAATCGTTATAAATTTTGCTGCCGCTCATGCTGGCGCTGCCCTGCACCGGTACGCCCGCACAGATTGGCGGCACGCAGATGCTGGCGCTGAAGCCGGATGAGCTCTGATGGCTGTCGTAGCTCGCACGGTCCTGCTGGCTGGCAATCTCCAGATTACGTCCCGCGTCGAGGTCGACGTGATGACCGTTGAGGTTCGCGCCTTTCAGCGTCACGTCCTGACCGGCTTTCACCTTCAGGTCGCCTGCGGCGGTCACTTCGCTGTTGTGGTGAGTAATGCTGCTGCCGTTGCCGTTTGCGCTGTTCTGGCTGGCGGCCAGTTCAATGGAGAAGCCGTTCTGGCTGCCGCCGAGGCCAAAGCCCACGCCGACGCCATACTTGCTGCCCCCGCTGCTCGATTTCTGGCTGCTGCTGTCCGTGGCGCTGCTCAGGGCGATATCGCGGCCCGCACTCAGGGAGACGTTGTCGCCGCTGATTTTGACGCCTTCACTGGTGATGTCCTGCTTCGCCGTCACCGCTACGTCGCCGCCCGCTTTCAGCACGCTGCCGCTCTGCTGCGTACTGCTCTGCTCCACGGACTGATGGCTGCTGCCTGCGGTGGCGCTGACGGTGACTTTGACGGCTGCGGTGTTCTGGGTATACGCCGACAGCGCGGTCATGGCCGCCTGCGCGGCATAAATGGCCTGCAGGCGCGGATCGTCACTCTGTTTGTGCGACTGAGCGAGCTTGTCTGCCGCCTGCGCCATGCTCACGCCGTAGCCGGAGACCTGCGCGGTGATGCCATACTGCGAGGATTTACTGCTGCTGCTGGCGTCGTGCGTGTCTTTCGCCGGGTCGAGGTGGACGTTTTCGCCGTTAACGTTCAGCACATTGCCGGCGTAGACGTCTGCGCCCTGCAGGTTAACGTCTTTAGCTGCATTCACCGTCACGTTGCCCAGCGTACTGACGATGCCGCTGCGCACGGTGTTCTGCTGTGTGCCCATGCTGGCGTTTTTCCAGCTGTTGTGGCCTACCCCCACGGTTCCGCTGTAGCCGTCGCCGCCCAGATCGCCAATGGCATGGTCCGATCCGCTGGCCGACGTCTGCTGACGGTCTTCCCCCGCGGCGACGCTGACGTTGCCCTGTTCAGCGTTCAGTGAGACGCCGGTGGTGCCGGTTAGCGTTGAGCCGGTTATCGCGATGTCACCTTTGTGGCTGGTCACGTCAACGCTGCCAGCGGTAATGGATGACGTGTGCTGCGTGAGAATGCTACTGTCGCCGTTCATCTGGCTGTTTTGGGAGCCGTAGTTGGTGCCCGCCGATCCGTTGTTCGGTGAACCGCCGGCGCTGCGCGTCAGTGCACCCAGTGAGGCGGACGTGGTAGCTGACCAGCTCTTGCTGCTGCTGCTGGTTGCCGCCTTCTGGCTGTCGGCGGCGGTGGTGATCTCGATATCACGCGTGGCGTCCAGCGTGGCTTTGCCACCGGCGTTCAGGTTGCTGCCCTGCACCAGAATGTTGCCGGTCGCGGCATCCGCATCGCCGCTGGCTTTCAGCACCAGATTGCCGGAGGCATTGAGCGTGCTGCCGCTCTGATAAACGCTCTCGCTGTTCTGGCTGGCTTTGCTGCCTGACCGGCCATAGGTCAGACCCGGTCCGGGAGAATCCACCGCGCTGGCGCCAAACTCGTTACCTATCTGCTTAACCTGGTCGTACACCGAACTGGTATTGTTCATGATGTCGCGCAGGTTGCGTACCGTGTCCAGCGGCGTGAGGTTAAGGCTCAGGCCAAAGCCACTGCTTTTCGACTCCTGTTTCGCGGTCTCGCGCACCTGATCCTGCCCGGCCACGATGGCGATATTCTTCGCCGTGATGCTGATGTCACCTTTCTCGCCGCCCGCCACCACGTCGCTGCCCTTGATCAGCGCGTTGTTACCTGCCGTCAGGGTGACGGCACCGTTGCCTGCTCCCACCAGGCTGCGCGCATCGCTCTGCGTGACTTGATCGCCGTTGCGTTCACTCTTCGCCGACTGTTTGCCGTAGCTGAGACCGAGTCCGCCGCCCATCAGGCCGCTCTTCTTCACCTCTTTGAGGCTGTAGGTCGATTCGGTGTTAGTGGCGGTAACAATGTTTAGATCATTGCCTGCACTGAGTGCGACACCTTTGTCACCGGCAATGGAAGAACCTTGTACGGTCAGGTCGTTTCCTGCAATCACAGAGACCGTATTACCGCTCAGCTGTGACCCCTTTTCACGGGTGACGCTGTCTTCCTGAATGGTGTGCGTGGTGGTTTTCTTCAGGAAGCCTTTCTTGGTGTTTATCTCTTCGCGGTATGCATAGTCGCTTTCGGTCGCGGTGGTGAGATCCACGTTACGGCCGGCTTTCAGAGACAGGTCCTGGTCGGCTGTGATGTTGCTGGCCTGGTTGGTAATGTCGCGACCAGCTGTAAGGGAAGTGCTGCCTGCGCTGGTAATTTCAGTACCCTGCTGCCGCACGGCTTCGTTGATGATGATTTTTTTGCTGCTGCGTTCGCTGTTGCCAGATACTGAGTCTTCCGCGTTTAGATTGATGTCACGACCTGCCTGAAGAGATGCATCTTTGCCTGATTTAAGAACCGCTGCCTGACTGGTGAGGTCATGGCCTGCTGAAAGTGAAAGGTTGCCCCCGGATGTCACTGAGGTACGGTCGGCAGAGGAACTATGCGACTCATTGTTGCCCTTCTGCGTATTTTTACTGAGCTGGCCAGCATTGAGCTGAAGGTCATTTTCCGCGCTGAGCGTTGCATTCCCAGCGGCAGTGAGAGAACTGGCGGTAATAGCAAGATTGCGTCCGGCATCTATAACCAAACTGCCACCTGCACTCACTTCACTGTTCTGATTGCTTAAGATATCTGTCTGTGCCGGTGTGTTACCCATGCGCCCGTTACTTCCGGAGGTGCTGGCAATCTGATTAGCACTGACAGCAATGTCACCCCAGGCGCTCATCAACAGATCCCCACCTGCTGAAAGTGAGGCACCCTGAAGCGAGATGTTATTACCCGAGTTAAGTGTTAAGGATTGTCCTGCCGTGATTGCAGCAATGCTTCCTGTCTGAACGTTTTTCAGGCCATTGCTGCCAGCGCCAAGTGGGTTAGCCAATGTGATGTTATTGATGCTGCCATCCAGCGTTTCCAGCGCGACGGCTTTGCCCTGGAAGGTGCTGCTAATGTTGTTGATGTCGCCAATCGCACTCAGGTTCAGTCCATTCCCCGCTTTGACAAGTCCATCATTCAGGTTACTGATGCTGTTCTGGCTATCCAGAGAAACCGAATCTGTTGCGAGCAGCGTACTGCCGCTATTGGTGATTGATCCGCCAGCTACGTTGACGTTTCTGGCTGCAATCACGCTGCCGTTATTAACCGCTACGTCTTTAGGCGAAAGGTAGAGTTTTGGCACCATCACCGTCTCGCCGTTGATGGTGGCTGACTCCCACCACAGTATGCTGTGATCGAGGGACGCAACCTGATCCGCCGTTAACGAAACACCAAACTGCAGGTTTAATGACTGCTTAGCCGATGCCGCGTTATCCATCAGATACTGCATTTGTGCCAGGTCTGAGCCCGTACCGTTCAGATACTGGCTTCCGGTCTGGTTAAGCACCACATTGCTGACATACCGGGTATCAAACGCGGCATCGCCCAGGAAGCGATAGTCACTGTCCGGTTTGAGATTAAGCCTGTCGAGCAGGTATGAAGATCCCAGGAACGTATTCGCATCGGTGTATTGCTGGCGGGTTTCCTGCACTGCGCTGGTAGGCTGCTTACCCAGTAACGTATTGAGATCGCCAAATAAGCTGCTATCCAGCTGACCAAGCCCATTCAGTTTTGGATTGACAGTAATGAGGTAAGGGCTGGAGGGGTTGGTTGAAACCACAAAATAGCCGTTGTCGCTGGCAGGTACCGGGTACGCACTGCTGTCAACGTTTGTTGCCTGATATGACTTGAGTGATGACGGTGCAAGTGACCCGCCGGCATCTTTAAGTGCGCCAGACGTGCCGAGGCTGGCATGGCTCTGCTGAGCAACCGTTTTTTGGGTCAGGGAAACACCGTTATCACTGGTTGAGTCCAGTTGACTCCCGCCAGTTATTTCCTGAAGTGCATTTTGAAGCTGATCCTTCCATGCGGGCGAGTTAACAGCCACTTTATCGGCTGAGCTGAGTGATTGTTTATGAACACTACCGCTGATGGATTGCTGGCTGAGGTGTGTTAATCCGGGTGTCGCTAACGTGTTGATGGTTCCGCTAACGTGCGGATCACTGGAGGTATTACTGACGTTCTGGCTAAAGGCTGCATCAATATTGTTACCTGCCTGAATGACGCTGCGGTATACGTTGCCGGTTCCGGTGGTTTCATACACCGGGTTTCCATCAAGCGTGTAGGCAATAGAACTTGAAGTAATTGAACTGTATGAATACTGGACCTTTGACGGTCTGGCTGGGTTCGCGAGACCCAGACCATAACGGTAGATCTGATAGACGGTAGTGGTACCGTCCGTCCAGCTTTTGTTATTTAAGGTGCTGCCCGTTAGCGAAATATTATTTCTGGCAAGCATATTTGAGGCAAAATTATCGAGCTGAGTGGCTTGTATGTTCAGGTTACTGCCCGCAGCGATTCGCCCTGCACTGCCATTAGCCTGTGCAGTGACGGAAATCGTCTGGTAGGCAATCTTTTGTACATCAGCTTCGGGATAAGGGGCGTAGCTGCCGGTGTAGGTATCCCAGTCATCACCATGCCCGTGATGGTGCTCGCTTTTGCTGGCATAGAGTCCGTATTCATCCGGAGAAAACCATGAGAGTGGGATATTAACGTTAGTCCCCGACGCCCATGCTGGCACCGCGAGTTGAGTGACCTGCTCACTGGTGCTTAGCGCATCCCTCGTGTTCAGCAGGTGCCCTGTTTTAATCGTAATATCACCATTCTGTGACTCTATGGTCCCCGACGTATTGATAACCTCACCATTGGCATTCCCTGCCGCGTCGCGCTGCATCCAGAGGCTGTTGCCTGCCAGCACATCGCCGCGCTGGTTTTGAATACTGTTAGCGTACAGGTAGAGATTCTGCCCGGCATACAGCAGCGCAGTGTTCACAATGCTGCCTGGTGAGGTGATGGTGAGGCTGCCGCTCGTACCGATGAAGCCGTTGAGCGCCACGTCGCTGCGGCTGGTCAGCGCGACATTGCCTCCCCCCTGCAGCGTGCCTGCGCCGTTCATCGTGATGCGATTGCCGCTGAGGCTGCTGTCGCCGGTGCCGGTGGTGATCTGGCCGTTGTTCGTCAGGTCACCGCCTGCACTTAGCGTCAGCGCCTGCCCCTGTAACGTGCCCTGGTTGTCGATAGCGCCATTGCTGCTGATGCTGAGACGGTTGACAGCGGCCATGATGTTGCGCGCGGTGAAGCCGTTAATCAGTTTCAGCGTGGCGTCGCCCAGCGCCACCACCTGTCCGAGCTGATCAAACCCTGTGCTTTCCAGCAGCAGATTGCCGCCGCTGAACAGCTTACCCGCGGCCTGTTGCGTCACATTTGTCGCTTTGACATTCAGCTGACTGGCGCCGAGCAGCGTGCCGCTGTTGGTGAGTTGCGCATAGTTCACCACCAGGTTCCCGCCCTGCGCGATGCCCTGGTTCTGCAGGCTGTTGCCGGTGAGTGTCGCCTGCTGGTCTGCCATCAGCGTGCCGCTGTTGCTGGCGCTGGCCGCATTGAGGACCAGCTGCGAAGCCTGCAGCCAGCCGCTGTTGACCAGCTGTGGCGCGTTGAGCGTGAGATCCGCCGAAGAGAGTACCTTGCCGCTGTTGCTGGCCAGGACGCTGGTGGTAATACGGCTGGTGGCGCCCTGAATCACGCCGTAGTTATAGAGTTCGGGCGCGGTCAGCGTCAGGCCGTTCTGACTGAGCAGCGTGCCGCTGGCGTTATTGGTGAGGCGTCCGCCGGCGTTGAGCTGCAGGCTGTTGTCGCCCTGCATGCGCCCGCTGTTGGTGACGCCGCCGCTGCTGAGTAACAGGTCCTTACCCTGCATGCGGCCCGCGTTATCCACGGTGGCTGCATGCACATCCAGTGTGCCACCGCTCAGCAGCGCCGCGTTTTGCTGCTGCGTCAGCGCGCCCGACAGGGTGGTGGTCAGGCCTTCAACCCCTGAAATCTCACCGCTGTTGTTCAGCGTCGTACCCTGCAACGTCAGGTTGCGGGCAATCCACTGCCCCTGACTGGTGAAACTCAGGGCTTTAAGCGCGGCGGTGCCATTGGCGGAGATTTTGCTGCCCGCGCCGGAGGTGAGCGTGTCGCTCAGGTTCAGCTGCAGGTCGCCGGCGCTCTGAATGGCGCCGCCATTGGCGAGGCTGCTGGCATCCAGCAGGATCTGCTGTCCCTGCCAGGTGCCGTTATTCGTCACGGCGTCACCGCTGATGTGCAGCGTGCCCTGCGTCAGCAGCTGACCGCCGGCATTGTTAACCAGCACGCGCGCGGCCTGAGCCTGAACGGCAAGCAGGCGGAACCCCTGAACGGGTGCCGGGCCGAGGGTCAGTGACTTAAGGCCAATCAGGCTGCCCTGATTGGTGACGCTGGCGGGGCGGATGGCGAGCGCATCACCCTGTACCGTACCGCTGTTGTTAAGCGAACTGCCGCTGAGCGTGACGTCTTTTTCTGCCAGCAGTTTGCCGCTGTTATTCAGATTCTGCGCGTCAATCTGCGCGGCACCCTGAGACAGCAGCCCACCCTGATTATTCAGCTCCCCGCTGACCGATGCCGTGAGGTCAGCGCCGCTCAGCAGCGATCCCTGATGCTGCCAGCTTCCCGCACTGACATTTACGCCCTCACCCTGCAGCGTACCGGCGGTCTCCAGCGTGCCGGCATTCAGCCGCAGCGTTCCCCCGGTCAGAGTCTGACCACCCGCTGACTGTGTCAGACGGTCAGACGCCTGCGCATCCAGTGCCGTCGTGCCCTGCCACAGCCCCTGATTACTCAGCGAATCGCTGCGAAGCGTGAGGCTGTCCGCCATTATCTTTCCACTGTTCGTCAGGCTGCCGGTTGTTACATCGACATCTCCAGCGGACAGCAGGCTGCCGCTGTTGTCCAGCAGCGTATCCGAAGTGCCGCTCAGGGAACCGGTGCCGTTGATGGTGCCGCTGTTGGACAGTGAGGTGAAGTGATAGCCAAGGTTTTTGCCCTGCCACACGCCTGCGTTACTGGCCGTCCCTCCCTTCAGGGAAAGTTCGCCACCGCTGACAAGCTGCCCGTGAAGCAGGTTATCGAACTGGCCAAACTCTGCGCTCAGCAGCGCGTCACCTTGCAGCAGGCCCTGGTTCTGCAGCTTCACGCCAGAGGTTTTGACCTGCTGCGCGGCAACGGTTCCTGCGTTATTCAGGGTGCTGATCTGAAGATCGGCCTGCTGCTGTGCCAGCAGCAACCCATCCGCACTGTTGTCCAGTGAGCCATCGAGACCCACGTTCAGATTGGTTGCCGTGATACGACCGCTGTTGCTGACACTGTTTCCGGTCAGGCTCAGGTCGCCTGCCACCTGCAGCAGGCCGGCGTTGGTGAGCGTGACAGGTGCAAGGGAGAGCGAATCACCGGTGATCAGCTCGCCGGTGGCGGTATTCGTAATGTCAGCGCTGCTGAGTGTTAGCGCGCTGTTGCCCTGAAGCAGGCCTGAGTTCGTCAGCCGGGGGGACGTGAGGGTCAGGCGGTCTGCTGCCAGCGTACCGCTGTTACTGAGCTGGTTGCTGAGCAGGTTCATCCTCTGTTCGCTTATCAGCTTACCGCTGTTATCCAGCGCACCACTGACATTCGCGCTGAGCCCGGAACCCGCGCGCGCGCTGCCGGCGTTCTGCCAGCTTTCCAGTTTCAGGTCGAGCTGATCGGCCTGGATGCTGCCCTGGTTACTCAGCGATGAGCCCTGTACGTCTGCCTTGCCGGCCGTCAGTAATTGCCCGTTGCCTTTATTGACGAGCGTATCGCCCTGCAACGTCAGGGCATCACTACCCTGCATCAGCCCGCTGTTGACCAGATCCCCCTGCAGCGTCAGCGCCTGCGCGAGCAGCCAGCCGCTGTTGTCGGTGCTCCCCGTTATCCCGATGTGCTGCTGGCCCAGTATCTTGCCGCTGTTAGTTAACGTGCCGGCAGCAATGGTTGCATCCCCTTCACTCAGCGCATTGCCGCTGTTCTGCCAGTTGCCTGCCGTCAAGTCAAGCTGCTGACCCTGCATCTGACCGCGGTTATTCAGCTTTTCCTGCTTCAGCGTCAGCTGACCGCCGCTCAGCACGGCTCCGCTGTTGGTCAGCTGCTGCCCGGTTGCCTGCAGCGACTGTTTACCCTGCAGCGTGCCGCTGTTCTCCAAGGTAGTGGTGATGATAGCAAGCTGGCCGGCGGCTATCTGCCCGGCATTGGAAAGACTGCCGTTTTTCAGCCACACGGCGTTATCCGCCAGCAGCAGGCCACCCTGCTGATTGCTGAGAGTGTCGTTGTCTGCGGTGATATCAGTGGCGCTGATTTCTCCGGCGTTGGTCAGCGTGCCGCCGCTCAGGTTCAGGGCCGCACCGCTGGAAATCAGCCCGGCGTTGTTCAGTTCCGGCAGATCGAGCCCGAAACTGTTATCAGAGCTGACGGTGCCGTCTGCCAGGTTCGTGAGGCGCTGACCGCTGAAGCGGAGCGCCGTCGTCCCCTGAAT
The DNA here is from genome assembly GCF_009830025.1 of Pantoea sp. Taur. Lineage (NCBI taxonomy): Bacteria > Pseudomonadati > Pseudomonadota > Gammaproteobacteria > Enterobacterales > Erwiniaceae > Pantoea > Pantoea sp. Taur. The sequence goes on along the minus strand of NZ_SZZZ01000027.1, from coordinate 17,635 downwards.
CAGGCCGCTGTTGTCGGTTTCACCGCTGCTGAGCTGCAGCGCCTGCTGGCTGAATAGGCTGCCGGTATTGTTCAGGCTGCCTGTCGTAAACGTCCCTTCCGCCAGGCTCAGCACCTTCCCGCTGTTTAGCCAGTTGTCTGCACTGACATTCATCAGCCGGCCCTGAAGTGAACCCGCGTTATTAAGCCCGGCGGTATCCAGCGTCAGCTGGTCTTCACTGAGTACGGTCCCGGTGTTAGTCAGCTGCCGGCTCTGCGTCTGCAGCGTCTGTTTTGCCTGCAGCGTGCCGCTGTTACTGATGGTGTCGCTGTTGAGGGTCAGCCCGACGGCGGACATTTTCCCCTCGTTGGTGAGCTGCTGGTTGTTCAGCTGCAACGCCTGCCCGGCGAGCAGCGAGCCGCCCGACTGGTTCAGCACCACCGCGTTAAACACGCTGAGATCTGCCGCGTTAATTTCGCCCGCGTTGCTCAGCCTGTCGCCTCTTAGCGTCAGCGTGGTGCCGCTGCTGATGAGGCCGCTGTTGCTGAGATCCGGCAGGTTGAGCGCGAAGGTATTATTGGAACTGAGGGTGCCGCCGCTGAGATTGTTCAGGCTGCTGCCGCTGAAGCTGAACGCACTGGTGCCCTGCAGCATGCCGCTGTTATCGGTCTGCGCGCTGCTGATATCCAGCGCCGGTGCAGAGAAGACACCCTGATTGAGGAGGCTGTCGCTCACCGTCGTCAGGCTGCGGGTCGCGGCGACGCTCGCGCCCTTACTGTTCTGTAACGCACCCGCTTTGACGCTGATGACGCTCGCGGCCAGCGCGCCGCTGTTGTTCAGCTGCCGGGCATCAACGGAAAGGCGGTCAGCCGCAGTGAACTGACCGCCGTTGCTGATGTGGTTCTGAGCCTGAAGCTGAATGCTGCTGCCGGCGTTGGCGCGGGTGGATTGATCCGCGGTCAGAGTCGCCCCGCTCAGCCGGATGTCACGACCCGCCGTCAGGCTGGTCCCGCCGGTGGTCAGATTGCCCTTCGCTGTCACGGCGATCCCGGCATCGCTGACCAGGGTTCCCTGCCCCAGCGAGGCATCCTGCTGTGCGCTGACGGTGATTTGCCCGGTGGCTTTGTTATCACCGTTCAGCGCAACCGACGCGCCATTCGCCGTCAATGCGCCGCTGCTCAGGCTGTTACCCAGCGTCAGTCTACCGTTCGCATCCAGCTGAATGTCACCCTGCTTCGCGGCGAGGTTGCCGAGGTTGACCCCTACGCCCTTATCGCTCGAGACCAGATGAATACGGTTGGCGTACATGCCGCCCAGCGCGCCAGTATCGACTGCTACCGACGGCGCCGCTCCCTCTCCCGCTATCGGCGTGACAGAACCGTCCGCGCCCACGCGGTTGGCCCCCACGGTGACGGACAGATCTTTCGCGTGGATCCCGGCGTTGATCTCGGTGGCGCGCGCGACGATAGACACCGCGTCGGCACCGCTGCCGTCCAGCCCCTTACCTTCAACGGTGACAGAGCCCTTCGTGACTTCCAGCGAAGAGAGGTTGCCGTTTGCATCCAGCTGCGGCTTCCCGGTGGTCAGCGTGACGTTCGGCGTGTTGATAAAGCCGCAGCCGTTACAGGTGATGCCGTAGGGGTTCGCGACGATAACGTTAGCCGCTTTGCCCGCCACTTCGGTATAGCCCTGCAGCTGCGAGCGGTTCGCGCCCGTCACTTCATTGATGATCGCCTGCGCTTCGTGCCCGGATTTCAGGTTGGGGTTATTCTGGATCAGGCCGCCAAGCTTCGTCTGATTGAGCTGGCCGGTGGCATTGTTGAGGATCAGCCCTTCCTGGCCGACGTTGTACTGCTGGTACTGGTTGTGCGAGACGCCGGCTGAGTTAGGCGTGGCGATGTTGACCACCGGCACGCCGTTGCCGGCGGCATCCATCTTCGTGCCGGGCGTTACCGGGGTGATTTGGGCTGCCATAGCGGGCAGCATCGGCTGCACCGCCACCAGATAACAGATGAGATAGCTCAGCGCGCGACGGGCGAGGGAAACGGGTTTACGATCGTCCATAATCTTTGCCTCTTAGAAAACCAGCCCGACGCGGGCGTAAATGCTGACGTGATCCGGCTGCAGATGGCCGGGATAGCTGAGCGGAATGCCGACGGTGTACTGGGTATAGAAATAACGGCTGCGGGTGCTGATACCTACCGCGCTGCCCCACAGCGTGCCGGTGGACTCGCGGTTCTGCGCGTCGCTCTTCAGCCAGCCGCCGTCAACGGCAGCCAGCGCGCTGACCTCGCCAATGACCGGCAGCGTGAACAGGCTGTAGTCCAGCTCGTTGCGCAGATAGCCCCCGGCGTCGCCGGAGAGGTACTGCTCCTTAAAGCCGCGCACCGAGCTTTCGCCTCCGAGCGTCAGGCGCTCGCTGCCGTACAGCCGGTCCGGCGACCACTGGGCGTACACGCTGCTGAGCCACCACAGGCTGTTCGTCAGCGGACGCTGGAAGCTGCCGCTGAGGCTCCACTTGCGGAACTGCGCTTTCGGCAGGTCGCCTGTTTTGCCCGCATCGCTTTCGGCATCAAACCACGGCATGCCGCGGCTGAAGGCCGGGTTGAGCGTGGCCACGCCGCCGAAGATTTTCTGCGTGTGGTTAAGCCCGAGCTGCAGGCTGGTGATTTTGCGGCTGCTGCTGGTGAGCAGCGTGTTATTGAGGAAGTTGTGGCTGGAGTAGTGGTTCAGGCCGAGCTGCACGCCGGTTTTGATGTCCCCATTGCGGAACAGTACCCAGGATCCGTTCAGGCGGTGCGCGACGTTGTCGCCGTTGCTGAGCCAGGTGAAATCATTGTTGATGAAGCTGCTGTGATAGCTGCTCCAGCTGTAGCTGTAGTCGAGCAGGCCGTAGCCGTACGGTACGCTGACGCCCGCCTGCAGGCTCTGCGCGTCACGCCACTGGCTGAAGGCACTGCTGCGCGCGCCGCTGATAAACCAGCGGTCGGCGAGGCCCAGCAGGTTGTTGCCGGTGAGCGAGGCGTTCAGCTGGCCGGTGCCGGTACTCTTCTGTCCGCTGTTATCAAAGCCCAGCGAGGCGCTGAGCGGAAACTCCGGTTTTGCCTTAAGGTTCACGACGGAATAACCGGCTTTAGGCGACGGCTGAATTTCAATCTGCACCGGCGTCGAGCGCACGCGGTTGATCTGCTCCATGCCCTGCTCAATATCGCGCAGGTTAAGTATCTTCCCTTCCAGGCCGGGAAACGCCATTAACAGCGCGCGCGGGTGCTGACCGTCGAGGCGTATTTCGTCGAGTTTCCCTTCCAGCACCGGAATAACCAGCTCGCCGGAAGATAAATCCTGTTCGGTTAAAAACGCCCGGCTGGTAATATAGCCGCGCTGCATATACCAGTCTGAAATGGCGTGGACCAGCGAATTAATTTCCGTTAAGTTCAGGCAGCGGTCAATATAGGGTGCTGTGATATTTTGCTGTTGGCTCTGTGAGAGTAAAGACGCATTGCGGATAACGATATGATGGACGGGGAAGCACGGGCCGGATGCACTTAAACCGCCATCCGGTGCGGCCTGCGGGGCGACAGCGTTCCACAGCGCGTCGCGCTGGTTCTGGTCCTGCTGCAGACGCTGTTGCTGCTGATTCTGAATATAATCGCGGTCGCCCGGATTTAACGGTGCCGCGACTGCTGAAGCAGTTAATAAGCCGACGCTCAGCGCCAGTAACTTCCCTGTATGTGCCATCATAAAAGACTTAAGTGAAATTGATTGTAAATGTTTTGTAAGCTTGTTTGCGCAGAATATCACCTAAACAATCAGAAAGTTCCTGATGGCGTTATAAAACGAGAATGGCGTTATTATTTAACTTAGGGAAGGATTATTTGTCTGATTAACTCAAATATAAAGTAGATGGTTTTAGGTTGCAGAAAAAAGAAAATATTTCTTTGTATTATTTTCCTCGCTCCTATTAGCGTGTGCACTGAAATTAAGCGCTCAGCGTCCCTGATTGATTAGTAAAAGCGTAGCGTAAGCATCTCTGATAACAGCAAATTGAGTCCCTCTCATGCACGTCGGAAGGTATCCGTTCTTCAGGCCGGCAGGCTTTTGGGTTTCGCCTGAGATGGGATTTTTAGCGGTTATCGCTGTATCAAAGTGATGAATTGTCGGGGATCGCGCGAGTGCCGGTGCATGCATTAGCACGCTAGCCTGTGCTCAAAACTCCATCATGATCTTATTAAAATGCGTGTCGCTTATATTGATCAGTCACGGCAGGAAGGCATCCAAAATGGCGGGCTGTTCAGCTTCGCTAGGACACGAAGTTCAGAACATCATAATTATGTTAAATTAATAAGGTGCTGTCACACTTTAACTGCATCGCCTCAAATCCTCCCCTAGTAACGTGCAAGTCCTGTAGATACCCAGCACATTAGTACGAAAAATTAGCTACTTTATGAACTCCGCATTAAGAAAAAAAAGGTTTCTCAATTAAAAAGTGCAGACTTAAAGATTACTGTAGTTGTCTGCACCTTATTATTATTTAAAGAACAAGTGCCCCTCCCTGAATGTACATAAACGAATGTTTGAATAAGTTAAGATCTATTTTTTTATCTAACGGAAAATTATAAATCTTAAGCCCGCTCAATAATTCCACTTCGCATTTCCTATTTCTCAAATCGACTGTGATTTTCTTTATATTTTTTGATGCGTAATGGCGAATGTATTCTCTGTTTTCTTTAGAGAATAAATCTACATCTGATAAGCAAACTCTCTCATTATAATTGTTTCTCTCTAGAAATGAGTGGAGTTTGGATTCAGCAATTTTTAATTCTTTGTTAACTTCTTTCATTTTTAAAGCTAAAGCCTCAACTTCCGATGCTACTTGTAAGGCATCAAGGATGTTTTTAAGTTTAGATTTAGTTTCTTCGATCTTTTTTTGTAAGTTCAATACTGTATTTTCATCATGCATATCATCTCCAAAACAGGAAATGCTTTCCAATAGAACTCTTATAAATACGTCGTCAATGAAATCTCGGCGCAGAGGAGGTGTAGAGCATCGGTGATATCTCTTCATCGAACACTTATAATACCCCATGAAGTTTTTATATACACAGTTAACTATCAAAGAGTGGCCACATTCAGAACATTTGAGCAATGACCTGAAAATATTTATATTAAGAGGGTTGTTGGTTATAATTTCGTGGCCAAAAGGTAAAACTCTTATTTCTTGCACGTCGTAAAAAAGTTTATTGCTTATTACTGCAGGGAAGTAATTTTCAATTTCTTTAACCCCTTTGGCCTTTGTCATATAGGATGGAGTATACTTTCCTATAAGAGATTCATTTCTCAATAAACTTTGCACGGTTGATACGCACCACCCGCCAGGTGTATTTTTTAAAGTTTTTATTTTATTTTTATTGAGTGTTTTTGTAACTTCACTTATTGATAATCCCTTTAACCGCATTTTAAATATTTTGTTCAAAGTGACCTTATGTTCTTCTATGATATCGAATGTCTGACCATCATTACTTACTTTCAACCATTTTGGACATGTTTTGGTTAGGATTTTACCTGTTTTTCGTGCTTCCTCTCTTTTATTTACCCAAGCCGCTTTCATTCTTCGTGATTTTATCTCGCTTTCTTCATTTGCTCTTTGAGCTATTAATATCGCTCTAATGAGAATGTATGGATCATCTAATGAGTCATATGTATAACGGACGTTATCACTTAAAGTAATAACATTTATTCCTGCTTTCAGAATGTTTTTAAGCCTCTCCGTTGCATCATTTATTTTCTCTCTTGATAATCGATCTAGACTCTCAATAAGTAAAGTTGTTCCTGAAGTAATATGACCTCTATTTACTGCATCCATGAAGTCATAAAGTGCACCCTTGGATGCATGACTACCATCAAAAGCACTGTAACCAAGGTCTTCATACTTTAGGTCTTCAAGGTAATAGTCAGGGTTGTTTTTTAACCATTCATCTACAAGGAAGTTCTGGCGTCTTAGTGAATCTCCTGACTTTTGAGCTAACGTTGAGAATCTAATGTATGCAATTGCTTTTTTCACAAATATTATCCCGAACAAAAAAACAAAAAATGACATTTTTTCAAGGAGTTATATATGATATTTATCAAATATTTTTTAAATATTTGAAATTTTCATACTTTGAGTTTCTGTTAAAGCGATTAATCGGTTGTTAAAAATCCTCAACATGTTAACTGCATAACTGATGGGTATATATATCAAATGTGAAATAAGGCATTCATAGAAATTTTTTTCTAAAAGTAATGCGATCAATTTTTTACTTAAGACTGGTATAAAGGGTTGCTACATTAATTTAGAATTATATTTATTTGATAAGTCATAAATAGGACTTCAGAACTAAATATACTCGTACTGTTTTACTCTACTCAAACCATCCTATTAGCAGGGAGATAAAAGTAAGCTTCTAACTTCATATAATTGTCTTTATATGAAGCTAGGATCCTTCAGAGGATCCGGGTATGATGAGATCTTCGATGCACCCTGATGCGGCCGTGTAAAATTACGGCGCTGCTGTGCGATTTCTGACGGGATATCCCTCTGCACTTTCATCAGAATTCACGTAGCTTCGCCTGACGTCATTCTGGTCTGAAAAGAGAGCATAATGGCTGAACTATCACCTGCTGCGGGGCTCGTGCCCGCTGATGATTGCGATATTGCCGAGCGACTGCGCGAGTTCGTGCAGGATCGCGAGGCGTTCTCCGACAACACCTGGAACCAGCTGCTGAGCGTGATGCGGATCGGCAGTCGCTGGGCAGATGAGCACGGTCGAAGCTTCCTGCCAATGTCGCCCGCCGACCTTCGCGACTATCTGCTGTGGCTGCAGGCATCGGGACGGGCTTCCTCAACTATCAGCACGCACGCAGCACTTATCTCGATGTTACACCGTAACGCCGGACTGGTTCCGCCGAACCGCTCTCCACAGGTTTTTCGTGCGGTGAAGAAGATCAACCGTACCGCGGTGATCGCCGGCGAACGCGCGGGCCAGGCCGTCCCGTTCCGGATCGGTGACCTGCTCAGCCTGGATGCCCGGTGGTCAGACTCCGAACGACTGCAGGAGCTGCGTGACCTGACGTTTCTGCACGTAGCCTACGCCACCCTGCTGCGCATCAGCGAACTGGGACGGCTGCGCGTTCGCGACATTTCGCGCGCGCCAGACGGTCGGATTGTGCTTGACGTGGCCTGGACCAAAACCATTGTGATGACCGGCGGACTGATTAAGGGGCTGGGCGACCTGTCTTCGCAGCGGCTGACGGAGTGGCTGACGGTCTCCGGGCTGATTGCCGAGCCGGACGCCTTTATCTTCAGTCCCGTGCACAGAACAAACCGCGCGCGTGTCGAGGCGAAGAGGCCGCTTTCCACCCGTGCGCTTGAGGACATTTTTGCCCGCGCCTGGCAGGAAGCCGGTGCTGGCCAGGACATGAAGCCCAATAAAAACCGCTACCGCGGCTGGTCGGGTCACAGCACCCGTGTCGGCGCCGCGATTGACATGGCCACAAAGAAATACAGCACCGCGCAGATTATGCAGGAAGGGACATGGAAGAAAGCGGAAACGGTCATGCGTTATATCCGGCACGTGGACGCGCACGCTGGTGCAATGGTTGATTTAATGGGGCAGCATAAAGTCTGACTGCCCGGTGCTTATACAACTGCAGTGTTAAGTTTATGAAGAAAGGGTTCTGTTTCTTCAGAAGTTCTCTGCCAGCCCGCGCGGGAAAGTAGCGCATCAACGGCCCCCAGTTCTGCCGTAATGCGCACTTCCAGTGGCTTAGTCTGATAACCGTCCTCATTAAATCCGGCCGCGAGGTCTGCTTTTCGAATATACAGCCCGGGTATATTTGGATTCAGCTTAGTGGCAAGACGCCCTTCCCATTCTGTCTCAGTGAGGACGCCGTATCTGATCCCGGTCAGCGTAATGGCATGCATGATATGCTGTAGCCTGAAGAGATCGTTTTGTTCCAACAGGTCTCCATTGCTGGCTCGCCAGAGATATTCAAGCTTTCCCGGCAAATCCGCACGTAAACCCTTCTCCCTTCCTTCCTTCAGAAGCCAGCGGATATCGCTTGCCAGTTCTCGCCTGAAGAGACGCCTTTTTTCAGCCGTAGCCAGCCACCTGCACAGGAAAAGGTTTTCCTGTGCAGGTGAATTTACCGTGCCGGCCTTACGGGCCATATTGAGTGCAACGAGGGCGCACCATGCGAGATGGTCTACGTAAAGGTTAGAATTGTCCATTCATTCAGTCTTGAGTAAATGCTCCGGAGTACGTCGACCTGAAGCAGAGTGCTAATTAAGCCAGATCCTAACCTGCCTGCTCCTGAATTTCATTACATCTGCAGAAGTTTAGGCAGAGGAAAATCAGACCACAGATTCACTGTGCATCTATCGCCATTCCATCCCCCGGCCCATGCAGGTGGCTGGACTTCCTTTATATGCATGAACAACGCTGTTTTGATTTAATTTCTCAGAGTTGCATAACTTTCATTTTGTTCTTAAAATTACGATGTTCATGAATCATGAACAACGCGGAGGTGTGAACAAATGAAGGCAGAGCTGCTGCTATCAAAAGCGATCGAGAACCTGCCGTATGGTTTAAGCGCTGAATATAAAAGTCAGGAACTAACAGGTGATTCTGATGGGCTCCTCACGATCGTAACCCCCCAGGGGGAGAAATTAAGCTTTGCTACAGAGATTAAGCAGATTTTTCGTATACCCACGCTGGGCGCTATAAGAAGAATGTCCGATGAAGCTGCTAAATATCCTTTACTGCTTATCTGCAATCAGCTCTCTGAGGGGATGTCAGAATACTGCTCACAAAACGGCATCAACTACATTGATATTGCTGGAAATGTGCAGATAAGTGTTCCCGGCTTGTATATGCACGTCGCAGGAAAACAGGCAGAAAAAGCCATCACTGCTGCCGGAAGCCTGCCTGAGGGTGTTATGAAACTGCTCTTCGTGCTGCTTTCAGATTCTGACTTAATCAATAAGCCCTATCGCCAGCTGGCGGAACTGTCAGGTATTTCTCTGGGCATGGTCAGTAAGGCGTTTGAACTGCTGGAACAGCGCCGGCATTATCGAAAAGCACAGAGCGGCCGGCGTCTTATCGAACCGGAAGCACTTTGCACTCTCTGGATAAAAGAGTATGCGCGCGCTCTTAAACCGCGTCTTGATCAACTGGTTGTAGCCGCTCCTGAATCATGGGCGTATCTGACGCTGGCTGAGGGAGAATATAAAGGAGGAGAGCTCGCCGCCGCCGCGTTGACTGATAATTACTTGATACCGGGTTCGGGGATTATCTATACACCCCATTCACTGTTACAGCGACGTAAAGAGCTGAATCTGAAACCGGTGCCTGAGGCCGGACTCCAGTTGATTAGATGCTTCTGGGGCAGCTTCATTCTTAACGAGAAAGCAAAGGCAATGCTTTGCCTTGCCGACATGCTTGACGTACATGATGACAGAACACTCGAAGTTGCCAGGATCATTAATGACAATTACCTTGAACTTAGCGAAGCAGCTCTATTCTCCTACTGAGGAGCTACTTTGCAAGATAGATACAATATGCAGCGCTCACGAAATCCCCTACTTTATTGCTGGTGCGACGTCGCGGGAAATTCTCATTCACCATGTTTATGGCCGTCCTGTTGGCAGACGAACCCGAGACATTGATTTCGCCGTCTTCGTCAAAGAATGGGCATTTTTTGATGCGCTCAAACAGGGGTTCATCAAAGCAGGAGCCATGGCGAGTAAAGGGAACGCGCACCGTCTGATTCTGGACGGAGTCGAGCTTGATATCATTCCATTTGGTGGTGTTGCAGAAGCCAATAAAGTCGCCTGGCCACCGGATCGAGATGTGGTCATGGCTGTTGATGGATTTGAAGAAGCATTCAGACACACTGTGCTAGTTAACGTCGTTCCAGATCAGCCGGTCCCGTTCTGCTCACTGCCGGGGCTAGCACTGCTGAAGCTCTTTGCATGGAGAGACCGCGGAGCCGGAAACAATAAGGATGCCGCAGATTTATACAAAATAATCGTTGAATATGGCGTGATTGAAGATGACCGTATCTATGAGTCGCCGGTCAATGGTGAGGAACTGGCGTGGAATACTCTGAGAATGGGGGCATATCTGTTAGGCAGCGATATAGCGGTGATCGCAAGTGCTGTTTCCATGAAAGAACTGCTTACTCTGGACATTGAGAAGTTAACGGATGCAGTGGTCAGACAAAGCCGGAGCGAGAGCCCGGAGGATATCGAAAGAGTGCTCAAAGATTTCTGGGCAGCTATTCAGCATTCTGAATAGCTTACTTCAATGAGTCAATTTTATGAAATAAAAGAATTGGTTGCACAGGTTGCACTGGCAGAAGAGTTGAAAGCCCTTAACAACGCCTGTGCTTCACTCTGCTGCGTCTAGATTTCAGACGGTGCAAACATCATTTTTCATATTTAAAGCTTATCAAACCTGTTAGCTCCCCCCTGGGAAAGATATTTTCGCCAATCAAACCATGACCTGCCCGACCGCTGTTTAAGCAGCGGCCTTTCAGACGCACTGAAGTCAGACGGTCGTAGACGAAAGAAAGAACCTCGCGGCAACACTCACAGCAAAGAAGAACCCAGTAGTTACAGCATCCATTTATCAGCCTCCACTGACCCGGCCCTCCGGGCCGGACGGCGGCGGCTGGTCAGCGGGGGCAACCGGGGTTCAGGTACGGCGCGGGTCTGAATTGAGAGGGGCGCGGGGTTTCAGGTTCGGCTTGGTGTTGGTGTTAACAGTTGAATTAATGTGTGTTGTAACTACAAGACTGGTGTTTTAACTCAATGTGCAATTCTGGTGAACTTTAGGTATCGTCAGGTTAATGCAAATTCAACTGAGGTGCGTATGAGTTCAACCGCATATGCTCGCGGAACAAAAGCTGCGTCTGTCTGGAAGCGCTTATCTCGAGTCTACTATGATGCGGATAATCGCTTTGCCGCTTGGGCAGACAGGGAAAAGATACCTGAATCGATAGCAAAATCTGTTGTGCCCTTTTCCGTTCTTATACTCCTGACTCTGGTTATAGTTGCGGGATTTGCACTCGGCACCGTAATCATCATTGTTGCTGCTTTCGTTTATATGGTTCGCCACATTCAGCTAAGTGCATTAAATGATTTGTATACTACGTCATCTGACAGTTCCGGTGATGCAGGTGGGCAATTCAGAAGCGGGAATGACGGAGATGGATTCTACAGCGGTCCTGACGACATTACGGTAACTGCTTCGAGGTTAGACAGAGAAGACGACGATTAGCCGATGCTAAACTAATCGTCGGTTTGATTAGATTTTCACTGCCCCTTTTGCCTTCTCAACGGCTTCTCCCCCACTCTTTTGAACCTGAGAGGTTCCACTTTTGAATGCACCGTCTAAAGTGCTACCTATTCTAATGCCCGCCCATGACAGAGCCCCCATCCAAACTGCAGGCAGCACCAAAAACATCGTGGCCACAACAAAATTCATGATCAGGTCATCCGAACTGTTCTGAAATCCGGCCATGTTAAAGCTGCTGTGTGTGTCAGAACTGTACAGCGCTGTTAGCAGCCAGCTGTCGAGCCATCGTGCCAGCTCCCACCAGAATGTCAGGAAGTTCAGTGCAAAAAGCACAAACGTGAGTGTAATGACGGTCTTAATTTCATAGGCTGAGAACGCCAGGATAAGCGGCAGAATCACCACTACTGCCATGAGTAACACAGCCTGCACCATCGGTAGCGCCTGGCGCATGGCATCGAATGCCGGGAACGCTGCCAAACTGCCTAACGCGGTGCCGCCGATCGCAGCTACGCGCGAAACAGAGTTATCGAGTGTAAAATCGGCGTTTCCTCCATAGCCGGCATAGACGTGTCCCCCCTGCGATACGGTCAGACTTTCAGGGCTGACCAAGCGGCGGATAATGGCCTCCTTATAGTCAGCGGCATTACCACCGATCATGGTCATGGCGGCCGACAGACGGGTCCACAACCCAGGGTCAGCCTGATCAACAACACGAGCCTGTAGTCCGCTATCAGCTTTATTCCACCACTCGCTGCAGGTTGGGTAGCCACCCCGGCCGGTGACGCCGCCGGCTGATGACGTTATCTCAAAGCAGCCTGAGCAATGGTGATACAGCATTAGCAGCGTAATCCGCGTGAAGAAGTCGATGGGCTGACCTTCCGTTTCAATACGCAAATCAGGGCTTATATCCAGGGTAAACATCACGCTTCTGGATATGTAATTCCCTTCGTCTTTTCCACCGAATTCAAAAGCCCCGGGGTGAGTAAACATCATGGACGCGCGTTCCAGACGTGTACCGTCAGTTGGCGAGCACGGACGGAGATGTACCGGTAACAGCCAGAATGCTTCTGTGACTGCCAGGGTAAAACTGTGCCAGTCGCTCGGAGAGATCCATCCGGTCTGCTTAACGTCATAAGTGACGTGTTGGGGCGGTACGGAGATAGGTGTCATGATAAATCCTCAAAAAAAGGGGATTTATCCCCCTGATGGGGAATAAATCCCCACAGGGTTACGTCAGATTAGAGAGATTCTAATCTGGCAATTTCCAGATCTCCCAGACCATCATTATGACCATCTGAAGAAATCTGTTCATGCAAAGTGCGGTCGAGCCTGATGCTCATTGCACGGATGGAGTCAACCAGGTCAGCACAGCCAGGACTGAGAAAGCGGTCCTGAACAATACCGAACTCAAGATTGTAAATAACGTTGATCTGAACGGACATAGTGACGGGCAGTTCACCGTAGAGGTGCACCTGCTCGTCAAGATCGTCCAGACCAAATCGCTGATAAGCTAATGCCGTAAGCATGTCGCCCTCGTATTTAGCTAACTGCAGCATATCTGCCAGGTTTGCTGAAATAGTCATATTCCATTTTCCCTTACTGATATGCATAACGCAGGTTTGCCATCTGATTAGCCAGCTTCAGTGCAAAACGGCGAGCCTGACGGTAAGAGCGGAATACCTCATCCGGCTTTTTCAGAAAACCAAACCGGTGATTACCGTAAAACGTGCCGGAACGGGTAAGTATGCCGGCCGTCCATTTTCCTGAAGGTAACTGATGAACCTGAACCTTAAAGCTGAGTGAGCCAGCCCGGTTCGTTATCCACTCTTCTTTTCTTTTACCAGCAGCGGCGCGATCCCACAGGGATGACGCTGCAACAGAGGCTGCTGAAAAGATGCCTTTAATGGAAAAGGAGGTTGGTAATAAAAGGGTATGCATGGTGTTTCTCCTGTTGAGCGGGAAACACCTGCCCTGTCGGGAAGATGTTTCCCGGGAGGCATTCGCATAGCGAATGTATGGTTCAGACGACTGCGCTGTTATTTCTGAGCGGTGAACACCCTCAAAGTCGCAGCATCAGACGCGGCATGCTGAGCGGCTTTCGCTGCAGCTTTGTGTGTAAAATGCTCACCGTGCCGGCTGAAAATGAATTCATCGCCTGGCTGGCCTGCAATCAACGTTCTTGCCATAACGATGGCGTGATAACGTTGAACGTCAAACCAGACGCGGGAACGAAATTCATAATGACCAGAAGGTGAAGCAAGCCACGATGTTCCCCTGAGTGCAGCCTTAAGGTCAGGACATTCAGATGCAACGCGGGTTGCAACGGAAAGGACCAGATCGAATGGCGTACGCAACTCATTCAGAAACGTGCGGGTTATGGACATAGTTTCTCCAGAAAACAGAGAAACATTTGCCCTGCCGGGAATGTTTCCCCGAAGGACGAAGGCCGGAGACGGATGGTTGAATGTACCTTCATCGCCAGGCAGTAGGAGCCGTGATTGACGATATCTGCTTCCAAAGGCGGGCAGATGTACCACACTGATGTGTTCTCCCTTTCAGGCTACAGGAGTGTTGTTTGCAGCTACCCGAAGGCGGTCATCTCAAGCTACAGACCATTGGTGGTTGTCCGAAGACAACGTAAGAAGCGTTTTAATAATAGCGTTTGCTTAAGGCAAATTACAAGAGGCTTTTATTCATCTGACTCATCTGTCCGGTTATAAACCCGGGCAACGTAAGCACCACGTCCATCACCGTGCCCAAGATCCATAGAAACTAAAGCCTCAGACTCTTTGCGACTCATTCCATTTTCTAAATGATGATTTACGGCATCCTTTGAATAAGCATACCTGAGACTGTGAGGCGCATGAATCCCGGTCATTCCACTTTCACGTAATACGTTATGATAACGATCAAGCGCCTGATGAAGCGTTGGCTTATCGATTAACTTACCGTTATTTTGCTCTATGTAACGAATAGCTTCATTTAAAAGGTTAATAACCTTCTCTTTATTAAAAACGGTGGCGTCACGTGGACGCCCTCCTTTAGAGCCAAACACAACACGCACATTATTATTTCCGGCTTCTAAGTTTTTTCGCCAGGTCTTAAATGACTTTGCCGACTGAACCGTTTCCTCTGCACGCAGCCCGATATATCTGGCGAGCTGAACACCTAACGCAATCCCCCTGTCTTTCTCTGAAACCGTCAGGACAATTTCTTTAAGATGTTCGTCAGAAATAGCAACTTTAGTGCCTTCTCGGCTGGCCCCGGAAATATTCAGCGCCTTATTACTTAATTTCTCATGTGCAGGATTAGCCAGAACGTTACGCCCGCCCTGTGACAGGATTGAACGTAAAGCGGCCATTTCATTTTGCAGGGTGCGTGAGGAGATATTTTCATCCTGACGACTACGAATATAATTTTCGAGATGCTTGGTTTTAATATGGCTAACGTCCCGAATCTGAATATTAAGGGTTGCCAGTCGCTCCGAAAAGCGACTGGCAATCTTTGAACGATCAGAAACCGTTTTAAAACTTCCTCCACCCTGACGTGCGAGCGTGACGAGCTGCTTACCTAATTTACCAGACAATTTTTATCTCCTTCAGAACCTACAGCTGTAAGCCCATAAACCCACAGCTGTATGACTCTGAATCTGTTCATCTCTTCCCCGATGACACGGTTGCTTTTGCGCTTCCTGCGTCTCGACTGGTATCTGTGCATCGGGGCGGCGAAATGTTGAGTTCTTACGAGGCTCCCCAGGTCTCTGACCTGTTTGCGGCTTGCGCCGTGCTGACATTAGTCAGTCTGCCTCCGTACACCAGTTTCCTGATGTCGCCATCGATACCGAGTCGATCATTCTCCTTCTAATAAAACGCCCTTAACGGGTTGTTCGTTAACGTCGCGTCATGGTTGATAATTAGCCAGTTGAGTATCTGAAAACACGTAATACGTACACGTCAGATTGTACCGGCATGCTGAAAACCGCACAGTACGTGGGTTTAGTCGTTATGCGCTGCGCGCGTCACTTTGTTCTCGTTTCACTTGAACCAAAGTGACGCCTCGCAGCTTCATGCTCCTGATGCGTCTTCCGCAAGCGCCCAAATGTTCCAAATGGGCTTATGCGTCATAGCAAAAGTCGTATGTAGCTCAGGGCGTATCCCTGACAAATCTCATAACGTAAGTGAAGAAAAGCATCATTGAGGATGCCTTGTCTGAGGGCGTAGGCGTATGTTAAAGCCAAGCTTTGGTGTGATTAATGTACCCCGATCGTCGCGTCGTAGGTGCGCTTGTTTTGACGATATCTGCTTCCAGGAGCGAGCAGATGTACCACACTGATGTGCTCTCCCTTTCAGGCTACAGGAGAGTTTTTGCAGCTACCCGAAGGCGATCCTCTCAAGCTACCGGACCATTGGTGGCCGTCATCTGACGACTTGTTACAGTTGAAAAGATAACAATCAGACTGTAGAACTGTCAACGATAAATACCCGAAACCTCTTAATAAGGAGTAAATGAAATCATGGACTGGTTAAAAATATTAAGCTTAATCATCCCCTCAATCGCATTGGTTTTTAGTATCAATGCTAGACTTAAAGGATTTAACAATGAGAGGATATCAGTTTACAAAGATATGAAAAATTTATCTTCAGAACTTAAAATGGAGGATTACGAGATAAAAGCAATTGATGATGAGTTAAAAAAATTAATTCTACGTGAGACTACTGGCCTATATGAGATTACGCTTGCAAGAAGGCTAATTAAAATCCTCAGCTGCAACTCAGAACTTGAAGAACTCAAGAGAAAAAGGTTAAAGAAATTAGTTCACTGCATCAGTGAAATGGAAACCTCAATTCAAGATAACTATAGAGTTTCAGAATTTTATTTAGAAAAACATCTTTATAAGAAAAGGGCGCGAGAAGGAGTAGCATTTATTATTGCGTTTTTTCTTGGATTCATAGCATTCTACATAGCTGGGAATTCTTCGCTCGTTAGAGAAGAATATTTCTGGGGTACCATTCAATTAATAATGTCATTAGCATTATCAATAACAATGTTCATTACAATACGTTCTTATCCCGCACTATGGGGATACAGTTCGCATGAAAAATTTATTTCACAGTTAAAAGAATTCAAGACCCCTACTAATTAGAAGGCAATTTAAAAAAACAATCTCAGGATTTTCAAAAAGAATACCCCACTCAAAAGAGTTGGGGTAAAAATAGCACCTCACTCTCGAAACTAAAATTTAAATTAATAACAACACTCACGCTTTAATATCACCTATGAGCTTAGAAATAAAAAAATCTAATTAAATTAATTTAGGTGAGAAGATCTTTCCATGCTCGCGCTAAAAGTGGGAAGTTGAAATATACCATTTTAGAAGTAAACGGCCTGGAAGTAAGCTGTTCATCTGAATATGGGAATCAGCCCTACTTTCTCTGAGGAAGTAACACTGGGTGTCATCTACTCACCGAAATACGGGACTCAGCCCTTGTTATAAGCCATCGTGCCCGACCGTGTGCGGAACGGCGAAAAGTGGGAATCAGCCCTAGTTTTAAGCCGACATGCCCGAGCGTGTTCAGAACGGAGCAGAGTGGGAATCAGCCCTACTTCCTCAGAGAAGCCAACACAAGGGTGCATCTTCATAACGTAATGTGGGAATGAGCCCTACATATATGCAATCGTGCACGACCGCGTGTGGAGTGGAAATCACCCCTACTTTCTCAGAGAGAGCAACACAGGGGGTAATCTGCAAACAGAGATGTGGAAACTTGCCCTACTTTTAAGCAGTCGTGCACGATCGCGCACGGAGTGGGAATTAGCCCTACTTTCGCAGAAGAACCAGCACAGGATGTAGTTGAGTACGAAATATGGGAATTGGCCCTACTTATACTCCGTCCTACATGACCGTACTAGACGGTTTGGAGTGGGAATCACCCCTATTTTCGGAGAGGAGGTAATGCGCGGGACAGCTGCATGCCTGAATATGGGAACTAGCCCTACATATGTGAGTGCTCGCAGGAAAGCTGGGTGCGATACCCCTGATTTAGCGGCGCGTAAATGCTTTGTGCACCCGAACGTGGGAATTCAGACGTTAAAAAAACGGGGGCGGTCAGCCCCTGAAAACATCAATGAGATAAACGGACTTACTCGTGTCGTGGAGTGTGGCCATCGGATTAACCACCTTCATGCTATTGGCTATCCGCTGAAAAACTTTAGCCCGGTCCTCTGTGATGCTTACTGTTTTTCATATCGCTCCACGTCCTGTTCGGCCTCCTCCAGCTCGGACATCAGCGCCGCGAGGTCCACCATTCCGGCCGCCG
>NZ_SZZZ01000026.1:0-45935 GCF_009830025.1 Pantoea sp. Taur | reverse complement strand
CAGAGATGGTCAGACTACCGGGACGACGGGAGCGCTCGTTCCCAAGGGTGGTGAAAGAGAGACCCTATAAATATCCGACAGCCAGAAGAAAAAATGCCAGTCAGGCTTAACTGACTGGCATTAGGCCAATCGGCCCCTTCGTTATTTCTTGCGAGGATAAAGCTCCTTACGCGCATAAGGTTCAATATCCCCTTCTTTACGCGTTTTCAGCAGCTTTAAAATCCAGGTGTATTGCTCTGGATGCGGCCGCACAAATATCTCAACTTCCTCATTCATTCGCCGCGCCAGGGTGTTATCGTCGGCATCCAGCAAATCGTCCATCGGCGGACGCACATAGATTTCCAGACGATGGGTCTCGCTGTTGTACACCGGAAACAGTGGCACCACGCGCGCGCGACACACTTTCATCAATCGGCCGACCGCTGGCAGTGTTGCTTTATAGGTGGCAAAGAAATCCACAAATTCACTGTGCTCCGGGCCGTGATCCTGGTCCGGCAGATAGTAACCGTAATAGCCCTGACGCACCGAGGCGATAAACGGCTTGATGCCGTCATTACGTGCATGCATGCGGCCACCAAAGCGACGGCGTACGGTGTTCCACACATAATCCAGCAGCGGATCGCTCTGATTATGGAACATGGCCGCCATCATCTGGCCCTCTGACGCCAGCAGCATCGCCGGGATATCCACGGCCCAACCGTGCGGCACCAGAAAAATCACGTTCTCTTTATTGGCCTGCAGGGCTTCGATAATTTCACGGCCGTGCCAGTCAACGCGTTGGCGCACACGAGCCGGATCGCGCATCCCCAACTCAGCCATCATCACCATCGCCTGTGGCGCGGTGGCAAACATACGATCAGCAATCTCTTCGCGCTGTGCTTCGCTTAACTCCGGCAGGCAATAATAGAGATTGATCAACGCACGACGACGCGCACTTTTTGCCAGCTTACCGGCAAACCGCCCCAATCCACCCAAAATCGGGTCGCGCACTTTGGCAGGCAGCATTGCCATGCCCGCCAGCGCACCAATCGCCAGCCAATTGCCCCAGTATTTCGGTTTTAAAAAAGAACGTTGAAAAACGGGAATAAATTCACTGTTATTTTTCTTTCGGGTTTCCATGCACTCGCCTCTGACAATGACGGGACAATGATAGTGACGGTGGTTAATTTTGCAATCATCATGCGTCAGATAGCAAAAAACCGACGAATAATTCGTCGGTTTTTTCAATATTGGCTACAGAAATGGGTTATTTCAGTGCCAGCTGTGGCAGATAACTCTTCACGTCCGCCAGATAGTTGCTGCGATCTTTACCAGTCAGCCCTTCCATACGCGGCAGTTTCGCCGTGAGTGGGTTGACGGCCTGATTGTTGATCCACACTTCGTAATGCAGATGTGGCCCCGTAGAACGCCCGGTGTTGCCTGACAGCGCAATACGGTCACCGCGCTTCACTTTCTGTCCTGGTTTCACCAGCGCCTTACTCAGGTGCATATAACGGGTCATATACTGACGACCGTGACGAATGGCCACATAGTTACCCGCCGCCCCGCCATTTTTGACCATCACCACTTCACCATCACCCACGGCCAATACCGGTGTACCGATCGGCAGCGCGAAATCGACACCCTTATGTGGTGCGATGCGGCCCGTTACCGGGTTAAGACGGCGCGGATTAAAGTTGGAGGAAACGCGATACTGTTTCACCGTCGGGAAGCGCATAAAACCACGGGCAAGGCCTGAGCCGTTACGATCGTAGAATTTGCCATCTTCAGCGCGGAACGCGTAGTAATCTTTGCCACCGGTACGCAGACGCACGCCGAGCAGCTGGCTCTGTGCACTTTTACCATCCAGCATCTCGCGGGACATCAGCACGCTAAAATCGTCACCGGCGCGCAGTTTGCGGAAATCCATCTGCCACTGCATGGCTTTAATGACGTTGCTGGTTTCAGCACTGGTCAAGCCTGCACGCTGGGCGCTTGCACCAAAGCTGCCACGCACTTCACCTTTAAGCACACTATTCTGCCACTCGCCCTTTTGCATCTCCTGCTGCATCTTAAAGCTGCCATTCGGCTGACGCTCGTAAGTGCGGGTTTCGCGGCGATCCACTTCCCAGGTAAAGTTTTGCAGTTGACCATCCGCATCCAGCGTCCAGCTGAGTTGCTGGCCGACACGCAGATTACGGAAGTCTTTATCGCTGCTGACTAAGGCGTTGATATCACTGAGATCAATACCGTACTGATTCAGTGCGCTGCTCAGGGTATCGCCAGAGGAAACGGTGTAATCGTGTTGATTCGGGTTGTCCTGCACATCTTTATCGATGTCATCGGCCGGAATCTCTTCTTCCGGTTCAACCGTGGTCTGATCAATCGGCTCACTGGCTTCGGGTAACAGCGTGCGCAGTTCGTTTTTGTCCAGCGTGATGTCTTTCACGATGGGGGCAACATCATGGGGATGGTAAACGTAAGGCCGCCAGACAGCGACGGCCAGCGTGATAACGGTTAATGAACCCAGCATAACGCGGTGGGGACGCGGCAAATTATTAAATGCGAGGGCGACAGAGCGGGCTATCTGCTGCACTTTTACTTATTCCTCTATGCTCCATTCAGGCAGCTCGCATACTGGCTCGACAACTGTGAGAGGAATTTCACATAGCTGTCTTTGGTTAAGCTGATTCCCATGCCCAGCGGGTCAAGTGTGCCTTTGCGCACGTTGGTTCCGCGAGACACGGCATCGATGACGGCCGGCCTGAATTGTGGTTCAGCAAAAACGCATACGGCTTTTTGCTCAACCAACTGTGTTCGTATTTGATGTAAACGCTGGGCGCCCGGTTGGATCTCAGGGTTGACGGTGAAATGTCCAGCAGGGGACAAACCGTAGTGTTTTTCAAAGTAGCTGTACGCATCGTGAAAAACGAAATAACCCTTACTCTTAACGGGGGCAAGCTGCGCGCCAATATGCTTATCCGCATCTGCTAATTCTGCTTCAAACTGCTGCAGGTTCGCGTCAAGTTTGGCTCTGCTTTGCGGCATAAGTTCCAATAATTTTCCGTGGATTGCAACCGCAGATTGTCGCGCAATCTCAGGTGACATCCACAGGTGCATATTAAACTCACCATGGTGGTGGTGTGTATGAGACGGCTCCTGGTCATCAGACTTATCTGAGTCATGCTCATGATCGTGACCGTGCTCATGTTCGTCCTCGTCTTCACCACCACGAATCAGTAGCGGTTTCACCCCTGGCATCGCCGCTATTTCGAGATTTTTAGCCTCAGGTAACTCTGCCGCTGACTTGGTCAGAAACGCCTCCATTTCTGGTCCAACCCATACCACTAAGTCCGCGTTTTTAATACGTTTTACATCAGAAGGACGTAAAGCATAATCGTGCTCTGAAGCGCCATCGGGCAACAGCACTTCCACTGGCGTCACGCCATCTGCTATGGCCGCTGCGATAAATCCGATCGGTTTAATTGAAGCCACTACGGCTGAGTGCGCGGGCATCGCGCAGGCGGCGGCGAGAGCCGCAGCAGGAAGAGTGAAAGCGAAGCGCTGCTTAATGTGTAACATAATGCGTCATTCCATCGTGACCTGTTGATGAAATGTGATATTATAACATTCGAAATTCAATGCAACCCGTAAATAATATGTCGTCACTTGTTACACTTGAAAACATCTCCGTCAAGTTTTCCCAGCGCCCTGTGCTAGCAGGTATTAGCCTGACACTGGAGCCAGGGAAAATACTTACGCTGCTTGGGCCGAACGGCGCGGGCAAATCGACGCTGGTCCGGACGGTGCTCGGCCTTCTTACGCCTACAGGGGGTAGCGTCAAACGCACCCCCGGTTTACGCATTGGCTACGTGCCTCAGAAGTTGCACATTGACCCGACGTTGCCGATCACCGTTGAACGTTTTATGCGCCTGACGCGTGGCAGCAAGCGAGATGCTATTCTCCCGGCTTTGAAACGCGTGCAGGCCGGACATCTGCTGAATGCCCCCCTGCAAAAACTCTCAGGTGGTGAAACCCAGCGCGTACTGCTGGCGCGTGCCCTGCTCAATCAACCCCAGTTACTGGTGTTAGATGAACCTACGCAAGGGGTTGACGTAAATGGGCAAGTGGCGCTCTACGATTTGATCGATCAGCTTCGTCAGGAGCTCAACTGTGGCGTGCTAATGGTTTCGCACGATCTGCATCTGGTGATGGCAAAAACTGACGAGGTACTGTGCCTCAACCACCACATCTGCTGTTCCGGCACGCCAGAAGCGGTGTCGCAGCATCCAGAATTTATCGCCATGTTCGGCCCACGTGGCGCGCAGCAATTGGCTATTTATCGCCATCATCATAATCACCGTCACGATTTACAGGGACGCATTGTGCTGCGCAAAGGAAATGGTCCGTCATGATTGAATTGTTATTACCCGGCTGGCTCGGTGGCGTGCTGCTGGCGCTGGCGGCGGGTCCGCTTGGCTCGTTTGTGGTCT
Source organism: Pantoea sp. Taur (assembly GCF_009830025.1). Taxonomy (NCBI): domain Bacteria; kingdom Pseudomonadati; phylum Pseudomonadota; class Gammaproteobacteria; order Enterobacterales; family Erwiniaceae; genus Pantoea; species Pantoea sp. Taur. The sequence continues at coordinate 41,463 of NZ_SZZZ01000026.1, read as the reverse complement.
GGCGCCGCATGTCTTATTTCGGCGATACTCTCGCGCACGCTTCGCTGCTCGGCGTGGCCTTTGGTCTGCTGCTCAATGTGAATCCCTATTATGCAGTGATTCTGGTGACTGTATTTCTGGCTCTGGGCTTAGTGTGGCTGGAGCGTCGTCCGCATCTGGCCATTGATACGTTACTCGGTATTATGGCGCACAGCGCGCTGTCGCTGGGTTTGGTGGTAGTCAGCCTGATGCAGGGTGTACGTGTCGATTTAATGGCGTATCTGTTTGGCGATCTGCTAGCGGTGACACCGGATGATTTGTGGATGATGGGCGCTGGCGTGGCCATTGTACTGGCGGTGATGGCATGGCAGTGGCGCTCACTGCTGTCGATGACCATCAGCCCGGAGTTAGCTCAAGTGGATGGCGTCAACATTCAACGCACGCGCCTGATGCTGATGCTGGTCACCGCCTTGACCATTGGTGTGGCAATGAAGTTTGTCGGTGCACTGATCATCACCTCACTGTTGATTATTCCCGCTGCCACCGCACGTCGTTTCTCCCGTTCACCGGAACAGATGGCCGGTTTTGCGGTGATTATCGGTATTCTGGCGGTCACCGGCGGACTGACGTTCTCCGCCACTTACGACACGCCCGCTGGCCCTTCCGTCGTACTCTGCGCCGCTGTGCTGTTCATCATCAGCATGGCGAAAAAACCGGCAGCGTAATAAAGGGGCCATTAATGGCCCCTCAGCAAATGTCAGATCGTGAAATCGCGCAGCCGGACGAACGCCAGCATTACTCGTCGCGGCTGATGCCGAAATGCTTGTAGGCATGCTGCGTGGCCAGACGGCCGCGCGGCGTGCGCTGAATGAATCCTTGTTGAATCAGGAAGGGTTCAATCACATCTTCAATGGTTTCCCGTTCTTCACCAATCGCCGCCGCCAGGTTATCCAACCCCACCGGACCACCCGAGAACTTGTCGATGATCGCCAGCAACAGCTTGCGGTCCATGTAATCGAAACCCTGATTATCGACGTTGAGCATATCGAGTGCGCTGGCAGAGACTTCACCACTCATCACACCGTTGGCGCGAACTTCGGCGTAATCGCGTACGCGACGCAATAAACGGTTGGCGATACGAGGTGTACCACGGGCACGGCGCGCAACTTCTAACGCGCCCTCTTCACTCAATGCCAATCCTAAGCACGCTGCACTGCGGCTGACGATGTGTTGCAGATCCGGTACGTTGTAAAATTCAAGGCGTTGCACAATACCAAAACGATCGCGCAGCGGCGAGGTCAGCGAGCCCGCGCGCGTGGTGGCGCCAATCAGGGTAAAGGGGGGCAAATCGAGTTTAATTGAGCGCGCCGCTGGGCCTTCGCCAATCATAATATCCAGCTGATAGTCTTCCATCGCCGGATAGAGCACCTCCTCCACCACCGGTGATAAGCGGTGGATCTCATCGATAAACAGCACGTCATGAGGTTCGAGGTTGGTCAGCATCGCAGCCAGATCGCCTGCCTTTTCCAGCACCGGACCAGAAGTGGTACGTAAATTCACGCCCATCTCATTCGCCACAATGTTAGCCAGCGTAGTTTTGCCTAATCCCGGCGGGCCGAAAATCAGCAGATGGTCCAGCGCATCGCCACGCAGTTGCGCTGCTTTGATGAAAATCTCCATCTGCTCGCGCACCTGCGGTTGCCCCACGTATTCCGCCAGGAGCTTAGGGCGAATGGCACGGTCGAGGCTCTCTTCTTCATTTATAGAGACGCCCGAGACCAGGCGATCGGCTTCAATCATGCATTACCTCAAATAGCTGCGCGCAGAGCTTCACGGATCAGCGTTTCGCAATCCGCATCAGGTTTGCCGACTTTACTGATCATGCGGCTGGCTTCTTGCGGTTTATAGCCCAGCGCCACCAATGCAGCAACCGCTTCGGCCTCAGCGTCATTCGCGGCTGGCGCTTCAGACGGCGTGGTCAATGTGAAGGTTGAGTCACTGCCAAACAGATCGCCGTGCATGCCTTTAAAGCGGTCTTTCATCTCCACCACCAGACGCTCGGCGGTTTTCTTGCCGACGCCAGGCAACTTGATCAATGACGCGATCTCTTCACGCTCGACGGCGGTCACAAACTGTTGTGCTGACATGCCAGAAAGGATTGCCAGTGCCAGCTTTGGCCCCACGCCATTCACTTTCACCAGTTCACGGAACAGCGCACGCTCTTGTTTGTTATTGAAGCCGAACAGCAGTTGCGCATCTTCACGCACCACAAACTGGGTGAAGATAATCGCTTCCTGATTGATCTCCGGCAGCTCGTAGAAGCAGGTCATTGGCATGTGCACTTCGTAACCCACACCGTGCGCCTCAATCAACACCAGCGGCGGCTGTTTTTCCAGAATATTGCCTCGTAAGCGACCAATCACCTGAGCAGTTCCTTATGTAATCCTAAAAATACCTGATTGATTTCCGCTGACGTTAAAGCGGCAAGCGAGCGCATGACGATGAACGCACTGAGGTCAGTGATTCAGGTGAACAAGGGTAGCTCGCGCATCAGCCAGTGGAAATATGACGGGTATTTATATCATAAAAAAGGCTGGATCAATATCCAGCCTTCAATGTTTGGGTTTTCGTCAGCCGGACCGCAATCGCCCACGCGTCATCACCAGCTTAGCGTCACTCAATCGCGTGGTATTTTGGCTCAGGTGACAATGGGTGATGGCAATCGCCAGCGCATCAGCGGCATCGGCTTGCGGGTTAGCGGGCAGTTTCAGCAAGGTGCGCACCATGTGCTGAACCTGGCTTTTTTCTGCCCCACCGGTGCCGGTTACCGTTTGTTTGACCTGACGCGCTGCATATTCGAACACCGCCAAATCGAGATTCACCGCCGCCACAATCGCTGCGCCACGCGCCTGGCCCAGCTTAAGCGCTGAGTCCGCATTCTTCGCCATAAATACCTGCTCGATAGCAAAATAGTCTGGCGAGAATTGGGTGATGATTTCCGTCACCCCGGCGTAAATCAATTTGAGGCGAGAGGGTAGATCGGTGACGTTGGTGCGGATACAGCCGCTGCCCAGATAGCTGAGCTGGCGGCCAACCTGACGAATCACACCGTAACCGGTGACGCGCGAGCCGGGGTCAATCCCGAGAATGATCGCCACTACGCGCCTCCGGCTGTTAGGTTAATGGAAAACGCCATTACAGCGTTTCCGCGACCTCATCAGAAATTTCACCATTATGATAAACTTCCTGCACATCGTCGCAATCTTCCAGCATGTCGATCAGACGCAGCAGTTTCGGTGCGGTTTCCGCATCCATTTCCGCTTTGGTGGAAGGGATCATTGAGACTTCAGCGGTATCCGCCTTCAGGCCACCGGCTTCCAGCGCATCACGCACCGCACCCAGCTCTTCCCACGCGGTAAACACATCAATCGCTCCGTCGTCGTAGCTCACCACGTCTTCCGCACCGGCTTCCAGCGCCGCTTCCATGACCGCATCTTCATCCTGGCCTGGCGCAAAGGAGATCACACCCTTTTTGCTGAACAGGTAAGAAACGGAACCGTCGGTGCCGAGGTTGCCACCGGTTTTGGTGAAGGCGTGACGCACTTCGCCCACGGTACGGTTACGGTTGTCACTCAGACACTCGATCATCACCGCTGAGCCGCCTGGACCGTAACCTTCATAGATGATGGTTTCCATGTTGGAATCATCTTCGCCGCCCACACCGCGTGCAATCGCACGGTTCATGGTGTCACGGGTCATGTTGTTGGACAGGGCTTTGTCCATTGCTGCGCGCAGACGCGGGTTCGAGCCGGCATCGCCGCCGCCCAGTTTCGCTGCGGTCACCAGCTCACGGATGATCTTGGTGAAGATTTTACCGCGCTTAGCGTCCTGCGCCGCCTTGCGGTGCTTGGTGTTTGCCCACTTACTGTGTCCAGCCATCTTTACTATTTCTCCGATCTTTAACAGGGTGCAGGCTATCTCACTTGCAATCTTGTCCCCCGGCAGTGCTCGCAATCCTCACGTACAAAAGTACGCTCCGGTTGCTGCGCGCTGGCGGTGAACAACCTTGCTGCGCCGATAACGCCTGACTGTTCAATATTGGGCGGCGTAGAACTGACAATCTGTGCCGATTACGCCATCTGTTCAATTTTAGCGGTGCGAGATAAATGTCTGGCACCGGATTTAAACACGAAGGAAATGCGCTTCGTCGAATTCGTGGAATCTACCTTAATCGTCGCCGGAAAAACGCGCGGCGGCGGGCATTCAGGTAAATTCTTCGATTGCCTGGCGGTTACTCCAGGACTTGGTCAGGGCTGCGGCTGCGGCAGGATCGAGCCAGCGCGCGGCGAGATGCTCCGTAAGTAGGAGATCGCGCTCTTGCGGAAGGGCCAGCCGGAACCAATGTTCGCGGTTGTGCGTGATGCCAGGTGCGTAGCGATGGCGATAGTGCGGGAAGATTTCAAACTCAATGTGTTTGTGGCAATCGTCCAGCACCAGCTGTTCGCCCGCAACGTCGATACCCAGCTCTTCTGACACTTCGCGCTGTGCCGCCTGACGCGGGCTCTCACCCGCTTCGAGGCTGCCCGTTACGGATTGCCAGAAACTTTCATCATCCCGTCGCTGCAGCATTAACACCCGGCCAGTATCTCGCGCAAATATCACCACCAGCACTGAAACCGGATGTTTATAGCCCATTACTTGTTCTCTGACTTTTCTTTCTTCGGAGCCACCAGAATGCCGAGATCCAACAACGCTGCCGGGTTGGCTTCGCTTGGCGCTTCGGTCATCAGGCACGCCGCTGCAGTGGTTTTCGGGAACGCGATAACATCACGGATGTTGTCGGTGCCGGTCAGCAGCATAGTCAGACGGTCCAGACCAAAGGCCAGGCCCGCGTGCGGTGGTGTGCCGTATTTCAGGGCATCCAACAGGAAGCCAAACTTCTCGCGCTGCTCTTCTTCGGTAATACCGAGAATGCTGAATACGGTCTGCTGCATGTTGCCGTTGTGGATACGCACGGAACCGCCACCCACTTCGTAGCCATTGATCACCATATCGTAAGCGTTCGCCACGGCCTGCGTCGGGTCGACCGCCAGCTGTTCAGCCGTCAGTTCTTTAGGCGAGGTGAACGGGTGGTGCATCGCAGCCAGACCGCCCTCTTCATCCGCTTCAAACATTGGGAAGTCGATGACCCACAGCGGTGCCCACATGCTTTCGTCAGTAATCTTCAGATCACGGCCCACTTTCAGACGCAGTGCACCCAGCGCATCAGTGACGATTTTGGCACGGTCAGCACCGAAGAAGATCAGATCGCCATCTTGCGCAGTGGTGCGGTTCAGAATCGCTTCAACGATTTCAGGCGTCAGGAACTTCGCCACCGGGCTCTGTACACCCTCGAAGCCTTTTGCACGCTCGTTGATCTTCATCCACGCCAAACCTTTGGCGCCATAGATCTCAACAAATTTGGTGTACTCATCAATCTGCTTACGCGTCAGCGCTGCACCACCCGGCACACGCAGCGCGGCAACACGACCTTTCGGATCGTTAGCCGGGCCAGCGAACACCTGGAATTCCACGCTTTTCAGCAGGTCAGCCACGTCCACCAGCTCCATTGGGTTGCGCAGATCGGGTTTGTCAGAACCGTAACGGTTCATAGCTTCAGCAAAAGTCATTTGCGGGAAGTCACCGAGATCCACGCCTTTCACGTCCATCCACAGTTCACGAATCAGACGCTCCATCTTTTCACGCACCTGCTCGGCGGTCATGAAAGAGGTTTCCACATCGATCTGAGTAAATTCTGGCTGACGGTCAGCACGTAAGTCTTCATCACGGAAGCATTTTACGATCTGATAGTAGCGGTCAAAACCAGACATCATCAGCAGCTGTTTGAACAGCTGAGGTGACTGTGGCAGTGCGTAGAATTTGCCTTTGTGCACGCGGCTTGGCACCAGATAGTCACGCGCACCTTCTGGCGTGGCTTTGGTCAGCATCGGGGTTTCGATATCGAGGAAGCCCTCGTTATCCATAAAGCGACGCACGAAGCTGGTGATTTTCGCGCGGGTTTTGAGACGCTGCGCCATTTCAGGACGACGCAGATCCAGATAGCGATAGGTCAGACGCGCTTCTTCGCTGTTGGTCTGGTTAGAGTCCAGCGGCAAAGGTTCAGCGCGGTTAATGATGTTCAGCGCATGGGCAAACACTTCGACATCGCCGGTGGCCATATCGCTGTTGCGGTTTTTCTCTTCACGCGCACGCACGGTGCCGGTGATCTGGATACAGAATTCGTTACGCAGCTCAGAGGCCAGCTGGAAAGCGTCCTGATGATCGGCGTCGAAGAATACCTGAGCGATACCTTCACGGTCGCGCATATCGATAAAAATCAGGCTGCCCAGATCGCGACGGCGGTTAACCCAACCGCAGAGAGTGACTTGCTGACCCACGTGAGACAGATTGAGCTGTCCGCAATATTCTGTACGCATAACGTATCCTTTTAACTTCGCCGCTGCTGCCAGACAGCATCAGGCCGCGTAACCTTCTGAGATGCTGTCGCAAAAAAGGCGGCTATTATAATGGAAAAACCCAGGCAGGATAAGTAGAGCCAGATCAAAGCGGGCAAAACATTGCGGTTTATCGCGCGGATTTTCCTGCCGACACCAAAACAGGGTACATTACCCGGCCTATTCCCGCCCGTAAAAGGATCAGGAGCCGCGTTTGACACTTCGCATTGGATTACCGCAATGGCAGCATCCCCGCTGGAAGCAGTATGGCCTGGAAACCCTGGCGGATTACGCCCAGCTGTTTGACTGCGTGGAAGGCAACACCACGCTGTATGCGCTGCCCTCGCCGGAAGCAGTGATGCGCTGGCGCGATATGACTCACGATGACTTTCGCTTCTGCTTTAAATTTCCCAACAGCATCAGCCATAAAGCCGCGCTTCGGAACTGCGATGAACTGCTGAACGAATTCTTCCGCTTGCTCGATCCGTTGAGCCAGCGCATCGGGCAGTATTGGCTGCAACTGCCGGCGGCCTTCTCACCCGCGCAACTGAAAGACTTGTGGCTGTTCCTCGATAGCCTGCCGCGCGGGTTTAGTTATGGCGTTGAAGTGCGCCACGAGCAGTTTTTTGCCAAAGGCGAGGCTGAGCGCGCGTTCAACCGTGGCCTGCTGGAACGCGGCGTGAATCGCGTGATCCTCGATAGCCGTCCGGTGCACGCCTCGACTTCGCAAAGCGCCGCCGCCGTGGACGCCCGGGCGAAAAAACCGCGCGTGCCACCGCATGCCGTGCGCAGCGGTTCGCAACCAATGGTGCGCTTTATCGGTAGCGATAGCGTGGATGAGAGCGTGCCGCTGTTCCTGCCTTGGCAACATAAACTGGCGGAGTGGCAGACGGACAGCGATCCGATGCTGTTTATCCATACGCCGGATATGGGCGAGGTGTTTCCCTTACTGCAGGCACTGTGGCCTCAACTGTTGCAGCTTGAGCCTTCGCTGCGCAATCTGCCCGACTGGCCGCAACAAAGCAGCTTGTTCTAAACTCAAAGCGGGTGCAGCCTGCGGGACTTTCTGACAGAATAGCGCCCTTTCCGATTCCTCTCTCCGGACTTTCCATTATGTCTGACCGCGATACGCTATTCTCTGCGCCCATCGATAAGCTGGGTGACTGGACCTTTGACGAGCGCGTGGCTGAAGTCTTTCCCGATATGATTCAGCGCTCGGTGCCGGGTTATTCCAACATCATTTCGATGATTGGCATGCTGGCAGAACGCTTTGTGAAGCCTGATAGCCAGGTTTACGATCTCGGCTGCTCGCTGGGTGCCGCCACGCTCTCTGTGCGCCGCAATATTCATGTGCCCGGCTGCCAGATTATTGCCGTGGATAACTCTCCGGCGATGGTGGAGCGTTGCCGCCGTCACATTGACGCTTTCCGCGCAGATACGCCGGTGCAGGTGATTGAAGCGGATATTCAGGACATCCACATTGAAAACGCTTCGATGGTGGTGCTGAACTTTACCCTGCAATTTCTTGAGCCGCCTGCGCGCCTGGAACTGCTGAAAAAGATCGCTAAAGGCCTGAACCCTGGCGGTGCGCTGGTGCTGTCTGAGAAATTCAGCTTTGAAGATGGCGAAGTGGGCGAACTGCTGTTCAACATGCATCACGACTTCAAGCGCGCTAACGGTTATAGCGAACTGGAAATCAGCCAGAAACGCAGCATGCTGGAAAACGTCATGCTCACCGACAGTGTAGAAGCGCATAAAGCGCGTCTGAAAACTGCCGGATTTGCCCATGCGGAATTGTGGTTCCAGTGCTTTAACTTTGGTTCTTTGGTAGCGTTGAAATGATTGATTTTGGCCGTTTTTATCAGCAAATCGCCACCGGCCCATTGGCGAGCTGGCTGGAAGTTTTACCCGCACAAGTCGCAGCCTGGCAGCGCGAGAATCTGCACGGTAAATTCCGCGACTGGGAAAAGTCAGTGGATTACCTGCCGCTGCTGAACCCGCAAACGCTGGATCTGGTCAACAGCGTCACGGCCACGGCTGACGATCTCACCGATCGCCAACGTCTTGGTATTGAAAACCTGTTGCGCAACCTGATGCCCTGGCGCAAAGGTCCTTATTCCCTTTACGGCACCGAGATTGATACCGAATGGCGCTCGGACTGGAAATGGGATCGCGTGCTGCCGCATATCTCGCCGTTAACCCATCGCACGGTGCTGGATGTCGGCTGCGGTAGCGGCTATCACATGTGGCGTATGATCGGCGCAGGCGCGAAGCTGGTGGTCGGCATCGATCCGATGCAGCTGTTCCTGTGTCAGTTCGAAGCGGTGCGTAAGCTGCTGGGGGACGATCGTCGCGCCCATCTGCTGCCACTTGGCATCGAACAACTGCCCGCCTTGCAGGCTTTCGACACGGTGTTTTCCATGGGTGTGCTGTATCATCGCCGCTCGCCGCTCGATCATTTATTGCAGTTGAAAAACCAGCTGGTCAGCGAGGGAGAGCTGGTGCTGGAAACGCTGGTCGTTGAGGGCGATGAAAACACCGTTCTGGTGCCGGGTGAACGCTATGCGCAGATGCGCAACGTTTACTTTATTCCGTCTGCTGCCGCGCTGAAAGGCTGGCTGGAGAAGTGTGGTTTTGTCGATGTGCGCATCGCGGATTACGCGGTGACGTCAGTGGAAGAGCAACGTCGCACCAGCTGGATGACCAGCGAATCGCTGTCCGAGTTCCTTGATCCTAACGACAGCAGCAAAACCATTGAAGGTTATCCAGCACCGCTGCGCGCGGTGCTGGTAGCACGCAAACCGTAATGCTTAACGCCGCGACAGCGCCAGCTTCGCGGCGAAACCGATAAACACACAGCCCGTCAAACGATCCATCACTTTCAGCACTGTTGGACGACGCAGATGCGCCGCAAAATACTGACTGCCGCCAATCAATATCGCATTCCATACCAAGCCAATAATCATATGCGTTAACGCCATCAGGGTGCACCATAGCGCCACTGACGCACCGGCCGGAATAAACTGTGGCAGGAAAGTGACATAAAACACACCGACTTTCGGATTTAACAGATTGCCGAATAATCCTCGCGAGAAGCAGGCGAAATAGCTCTGCTCTTTGCCCTGCACACTTTGACTCTCTTCCGCCTGGGTGCGGGGATTCAGCAGCAGTTTAATGCCGAGGTATAACAGATAGGCGGCGCCGACCCACTTCAACAGGTTATACGCCATTTCGGAAGCCAGCAGCAGCGCGCCAAGACCCAGCCCCACTGCTACGCCCCACACCAGACAACCCATGGTGACACCCAATGCGGTGGCTGATGCCCTCTTCCAGCCTTGCGCGGCTGCGGAACGCAGCACCAGCGCGGTATCAAAGCCTGGCGTTAACGTCAGAATAGTAATGGCAAAAAGAAATGAAAATATCAGTGTCATGGCGAGCTCCCTGTCAGTTCGCCGCTATCTTAACCTTGCCGCAACATCTTGACGATAGTTACCTTCCGTCAGCAATTGATAATAATTCTCAACTTGCCAGTAATGGTTAAATCTCCGTCATTTATCTGTGTCACTTTATCGTTAACGGCTTTTCTCACATCAAGGAGTTGTCGCTATGAGTAAATTCATTTTTTCTTCTCCGCGTAAGTATGTCCAAGGTGCAGGTGTGCTGGATGAATTGGGGACCTATGTGGCCGAGTTGGGCCAGCATGCATTTTTGGTCGCCGATGACATCGTCTGGAAACTGATTGGTGAACGCACACAGAAAACGTTAAAAGCGGCGGGCATTGAGTTCAGCTGGCAGCAGTTTAACGGTGAAGCCTCCAGCAACGAGATCAATCGTTTAACGCAACTGGCGAAATCACAAGGCAGTAATGTGGTGGTGGGCCTTGGCGGCGGTAAAACGCTGGATACCGTAAAAGCGATTGCGGATGAGCTTAAGCAGCCGGTCGCCATTGTGCCGACCGTGGCCTCGACGGATGCGCCCTGCAGCGCGCTATCCGTGATTTATTCCGACAGCGGCGTATTTGAGAGCTATCGCTTCTACAGCAAAAACCCGGATCTGGTGCTGGTGGATACCGCGGTTTGTGCCGGTGCGCCTGCTCGTTTGTTCGCCTCCGGCATTGCCGATGGTCTGGCCACCTGGGTTGAAGCACAGGCCGTGCTGCGCTCGCACGCCAAATCGATGGTCAACGGCGATCCGACCATTGCAGGCACCGCCATTGCGCGTGCTTGTGAAGAGACGCTCCTGACATGGGGCTACAGTGCTTACACCGCTGTGAGTGAAAAACGCGTGACGCCTGCCGTCGAAGCCGTGGTGGAAGCCAATACCCTGCTTTCAGGACTCGGATTCGAGAATGCCGGATTGGCGGGTGCGCACGCCATTCATAATGGCTTTACCGCGATTGATGGCGATATCCATCATCTGACGCACGGCGAGAAAGTCGCTTACGGCACGCTGACGCAGATGATGCTTGAGCAGCGTCCGGATGAGGAGATTGCGCGCTATATCCGCTTCTACCGTTCCATCAAAATGCCGACCACGTTGAAAGAGCTGCATCTGGAGAACGAGTCCTGGGAGAATCTGCTGCGCGTCGGGGCGCTGGCGAACAGCGAGGGGGATACATTGAAGAACCTCAACCCGAACTTGTCGCCAGAAGACATTGCTAACGCGATTGTCGCAGTGGATGCCTTCAGTAAAACCGTGCAGTAAAAGAGGTTGGGCGCACCGCGGTGCGCCCGGATAAGACGCCTTTATTCCCCGTCATCAGCTACGGCTGGCGGGCGATCCCAGTACTGATATTTGTACGCAGAACTCAGGTGGCGCTCGATGGTGCCTTTAGCAAACACCTCGGTTTCATGCAGATAACTTAGCGTACAGTTGCCCACCTCATCCCATAACTGGCACTCGTCAACTGAACTTAAGGTACTGACAGGCGTGGTAGCGAAGCCATTAAGCCGCAGCTCTCGCCACTGCTTATCATAACTGTAGGTGTCTTTACCGCGTGCACTGGACGATGAGGTGACCAGCCCTTGTGGATTCCAGCGCCAGGTGCTCTCTCCGTTGGTCATCACATCACTGCCGCGCGCGACGCTTTTCTCCAGACGAAAATGTTTGTCGTAGCGGTAAGTGGTATCGGTGAAGCCATCCTTGCCCATGCTGGTAAATTTGTCGGAAGAACTGATGATGTTGCCATGCTGACCCATTTGCCAGCTGATGGTGCCCTGACGGTTATCCACCACTTCCTCTTTGCCCGCTTTTACCACTTTGACCAGGTAGGCATACTCCGCCACCCAACCTCGCTGCACGCGGGCGATGTGCTGTTCCATGGTCAGCACCACGTTGCCTTCGTTCTTGTCATACGTAATGTCGGCAACCATCAAATCCCCGCACTGATCGAACTGCCCCAGCACGCGTTTTTGCGAATCGACATCTTTACCAAACTCACCGGCTACGACCTGACGTACCGCGCCTTTGGCATCACCACCCAGCATGATCCAGTTGTTGCTGCTGGTAATATTTTTGCTCAGAGGCGGACAGGCAGTGCTCACCGCCAGCGCTGAACCAGACAAGGGAAACAACAGCACTAAAACAGCACAAGAGTAGGATTTCATGAATGTTATCCGCGCTAAGCCATAAAGTAATCAAAGCATCTTTTTTAACAATGCGCTATCAACGGCTGTACAGCAGACAAAAAGAACCCCAGCAAAACTCACTGGGGTTTGGTACTTGCAAACATCACGTCAGAGTTTTGGCGTGCTGCGCGGCAAAAGGGGTACGAACTCAGGCGACACGAACTGCGGTCATTTCCAGCATACTTTTCATCGCTTCGACCACATCGCCGTCGACACAAGTTCGGCTGAATTCGTCGACTTCTGCTTCGGAGCACATAGAGACACCGGCTTTACGGTAGCGCATCGGCGAAGCAACCAGTCGGCTGGCGGAGCTGTGAACTTCCTGCAGACCACTATCGATAAATTTCTGCAAATTGCTCAAACGAACACCCGCACCGGCCATAATAATTGGACCCGTGCTCAGTTCATTTAGTTCCCGCAACAATGCAATTCCAGTTTCCGCGCTCTGCTGCTGGCCGGAAGTCAAAATACGCGCAACGCCTAAATCCGTCAGTACGTCCAGCGAACGTTTGGGGCTGTGGCACAAATCAAAAGCGCGGTGGAAGGTCACCGCCATGCCATCACTGAGCGCCATGATCTGCCGCATGCGCGCAATATCAACATGGGCATCTTCATCCAGCATGCCGATCACCACGCCAGGGAAACCGAGTTCACGCATCAGTGCAACATCGGATTTCATCACCTCAAATTCCTGTGCGGTGTAACAAAAATCGCCGCCACGCGGGCGAACAATCGGGTGAACCGGTATGGACAGTTCACGTTGTGCGGCTTCCAGCACGCCAGCTGACGGCGTCAGCCCGCCTTCGCGTGGGGCACTGCACAGTTCCACGCGATCGGCACCGGACTGCTGTGCAGTCATTGCACAGTCGATGCCGTAGCAACAAATTTCCAGTTTCGTCATAGCTTGCTCCTTTTCATGACTTCTGGCTCGAGAGGATGGCTTAAGTTAGTCTGCTTAATTGGACAGTTTACGTGGAAACCTCACTATGGCATTCGATTTTGATCAATGGATAGACCGTCGTCACAGCGATAGTTTGAAGTGGCACAAATATGGCGATCGTGATGTGCTGCCTTTATGGGTTGCAGACACTGATTTTCGCTCGCCGCCCTGCATTATTGAGGCCATTAAAAAACGCGCCGATCACGGTGTTTTTGGCTATGGCGGCACACCCACAGGATTGATTGATATCACTGTTTCCCGCCTGGCGCAGCGCTACAACTGGCATATTCAGCCGGAATGGATCGTTATGCTGCCTGGCGTCGTCAGTGGTCTTAACCTTTCGGTCCGCGCGTTTACCGAGGCTGGGCAACGCACAGTCGCGCCAACGCCGATTTATCCACCGTTCCGCGCGGCCTCAAAACTCGCCGAGCGTGAACAGATCAACTTGCCGCTGCATTTACAGCATGGCCGCTGGGTCGTCGATCTCGATACGGCTGCGATGCAGGGCAATGAACGCCTGCTGATGCTGTGCAATCCGCAAAACCCCGGCGGCACCGTGTATCGTCGCGAGGAATTGGAGGCGCAACTGGCGTTTGCTCAGCAACACGATTTAATCGTTTGTTCTGATGAAATTCACTGTGATTTGATTTTGTCGCCCGATGCCCGCCATATTCCTTTTGCAGCATTGAGTGATGATGCCGCACAGCGCAGCATTACGCTGATATCGCCTTCGAAAACCTTCAACATCGCCGGTCTGGGCGCATCAATGGCGATCATCCCCAATCCCGAGTTACGCAAACGTTTTAAGCAGGTGCGCGAAGGCATTGTGCCTGGCGTAGATATCCTGGCGTTGGTGGCAGCAGAAGCGGCCTGGCGTGAAGGCGATGCGTGGCTGGAGGCGCAAATCGACTATCTGCGAGCCAATCGCGACTGGCTGGTGGCGCAAGTCAATGCGCTTCCCGAACTGCAGATGAATTCGCCCGAAGCCACCTATCTCGGCTGGATCGATGCCAGTCAGCTGGATGTGGCCAGCCCCGCGCTCTATTTCGAAAAACACGGCCTCGGTTTTTCACCCGGCCGCGATTTCGGTGATGATAACTTCGTGCGCTTTAACTTCGGCTGTACGCGCGCCTTGCTGGAACAGGCGGTAAGCAGATTGCACAGCGCGGTCATCGCCCGGCGTTAACCTTGCTCACTGGCAACAATCTCTTCCAGTCGCCATGGATGAAACTTGATGGTGGTTTGCCCGTCCGTCACCGCCAGTGTCGGGTTGGGCAAACGCTCATTTTCACCTTTCGGCGCACTGGTTTTAAATGAGATGCCGGGTTGCGTCAGCGCATGATCGGAGAGCAATGCCATCGCGCGCATGCCCAAGGTTTCTGGCTCACCACGCAACACGATTTCCACATGTTCCCAGCCTTCATGGCGATACAATTTCTCACCCGGCCAGGGTAACTCAATCACATCAACCTGCCATCCGGCGAGATTTAACGGCCGATGCAATTTAAACAAGCAGATCGGCCGCCCGTTGATCATCGCTTCGGAAAACTGACTGCCCATTTGCAGTAATCCTGCCTTCCAGCGCTCGGCCGTGGCGAACTGATGGCAGCGCACCGCCAGGTGATCGGCCTCATGTTCGGATAACTGCAGCCCTAATCTTTCAGCAAATTGCTGCAAAGACTGTTCAAATCGAGCCAGGTCTTGTTCTAAATCACTCAGTTCCGCAGGAAAATTCATCTCAACACTCCAGATACATCAATATCAGTTCAATTATTTTAATCAATTTAAAAACAGCAGCGCTTCAGAATCCGCTTGACAAAGTCGTCGGATTCCTCCGATTTCATCATGGAAAAGACCTGAAACCGCATAAATAGGCCCTCTCTTTAGGATTATTCGCCTAAATAGGTCCAGCGGTTACTTTATGAAAACACCTTAAATCACTGTTAATATTAACGATAATTAATACAATGAGATAAGTCTTATTTCAGTTGCAAACAATTGCAGCTTGATACCCTTTCTTATAAATTTGTGTTTCACAACTACAAGGAATGGCTCTATGTCTATGCTCATTGTTGTCGCGGTCCTGATTGCATTGATGGGATTTGCAATTTCCCGCCACTGGAAGGTGCGTGAAGACAAAAGCGTTAAAAATCCTCGTCGTCACCCGCGTCGCCGTTAATCGGCGCGCGGGTTGCTGTTACCCGCCATTGCGCATGCTAAAAGCTGACGCACTTTAACATTTCACGTATACTTCCCCTCTTATTTTTCCGTCCCGCCGCGCTGTTGCGGGATGAAGGCATCGGCTCGCCGCCACTGGCGGGCCTTTTCAGCATATGAAGGTAACGCGGTGAATATTCAGGCTCTTCTATCCGATAAAGTCGGTCAGGCAATGGTAGCGGCGGGTGCGCCAGCAGATTGTGAACCTCAGGTTCGTCAGTCGGCTAAAGTGCAGTTCGGCGATTATCAGGCAAACGGTATCATGGCTGTGGCGAAAAAGCTCGGTCAGGCTCCGCGCCAGCTGGCTGAACAGGTGATTCAGCATCTGGATCTCGCCGGCATCGCCAGCAAAGTCGAAATCGCCGGCCCCGGCTTCATTAATATCTTCCTCGATCGCAACTGGTTGGCTACTCAGGCCGCGCAGGCTCTGCAACTGCCGCGCCTTGGCGTCAGCAGCCTCAAGCCACAAACCGTTGTCATTGACTACTCGGCACCCAACGTCGCCAAGCAGATGCACGTCGGTCACGTCCGTTCCACTATCATCGGTGACGCTGCGGTACGTACGCTGGAATTTCTCGGCCACAACGTGATCCGCGCCAACCACGTCGGCGATTGGGGTACTCAGTTCGGTATGCTGATTGCCTATCTGGAAAAGCAACAGAATGAGCACCACGAAGATATCGCGCTGGCGGATCTGGAAGAGTTCTACCGGGAAGCCAAGGTCACCTATGATGCGGACGAAGCCTTCGCCGAACGCGCCCGTGGTTACGTGGTGAAACTGCAAGGCGGCGACGAATATTGCCGTGCAATGTGGAAAAAACTGGTGGATATCACCATGAGCCAGAATCAGGAAGTCTATGACCGCCTGAACGTGACGCTGACGCGTAAAGATGTGATGGGGGAAAGCCTGTACAACGATATGTTGCCTGGCATCGTAAGCGATTTGCGTGAAAAAGGGCTGGCCGTAACCAGCGAAGGCGCAACCGTGGTGTTCCTTGATGAGTTCAAAAACAAGGAAGGCGAAGCGATGGGCGTGATCATCCAGAAAAAGGATGGCGGCTACCTCTACACCACCACCGATATCGCCTGCGCCAAATACCGCTATGAGACGTTGCATGCCGACCGCGTGCTTTACTACATCGATTCGCGCCAGCATCAACATCTGCAACAGGCGTGGACCATTGTGCGTAAAGCCGGATACGTGCCCGAGTCTGTGCCGTTGGAGCACCATGCGTTTGGCATGATGCTGGGCAAAGATGGCCGTCCATTTAAAACCCGTAGCGGTGGCACCATTAAGCTGGCCGATCTGCTGGATGAAGCCGTTGAGCGTGCGCATGCGCTGGTCAGCGAAAAAAACCCGGAAATGTCAGCGCAGGAGCTGAAAGATCTGGCGGAAGTGGTGGGTATCGGCGCGGTGAAATATGCCGATCTGTCAAAAAGCCGCACCACCGATTACATCTTCGACTGGGATAACATGCTGGCGTTTGAGGGCAACACTGCACCATACATGCAATATGCCTACACGCGCGTGCTTTCTGTGTTCCGTAAAGCCGGCATTGAAGCTGACAGCCTGAGCGGCGACATCGTGCTGACCGAAGAGCGTGAAGCGCAACTGGCAACTCGCCTGTTGCAGTTTGAAGAAGTGATCACCCAGGTTGCGCGTGATGGCACGCCGCATGTGATGTGTGCTTACCTGTACGATCTGGCAGGCCTGTTCTCAGGCTTCTACGAGCACTGTCCAATCCTCTCCGCCGAGGATGAGCAGGTGCGTAACAGCCGTCTGCAACTGGCTGCATTGACCGCTAAAACGCTGAAACAAGGTCTGGATACGCTGGGTATCAAAACCGTCGAGCGTATGTAGTAACAAAAAACCCGCCTCGGCGGGTTTTTTATTGGCTATTGGTAATTCACCGTCACTTCACTGCTCACCACTCGCAATCCCGGCGGTAACGCGCCCTTCCCCTGAAAACCGAACGCCAGATGCAGCGTCTCGTCAGCCGGAATATTCGCCAGGCTACGCGTTGAACCACTGCCGCCCTCAATCTCTACGCAACGCTGAGTCGCACACAAACGCACGATCAGCCCCGAGGGGGCTGGACGGCTCAACTGGTAACGCCAGTTCACCACCGTAATAGTGCCCACTGCGGGCGAAGGTGCTTTTAAAGCTGGCGTCGTGTGCCAGTTGCCGCGCACGCCGAGGCTCGGACCACTGGCACTGTCATGCCAGGATCCTGCTGCATCCACATAGAGCGGTAGCGCCATCATCGGCAACATCATTAAAGTCCAACACCAACGGCGCATCGGTTATTTGCCCCCAATGGTGGCGGTCATACGGATCTGGCGATTGTCGGTCAGCTCCATATTTGACAGCACCACCAACTGTGGCAGATTGCGGCGCAGGAAGCGCGCCAGCAAGGCACGCAGCGGATGGTTCACCAGCAGCACCGGTGGTGCACCCGTCATCTCTTGCTGTTGCAATGCACCCTGCGTCTGCACTAACAGACGATCGGCCAGACCGGGCTCCAGCCCGCCGCCGCCCTGCAAGGCCTGCAGTAGCAGGCGTTCTAAGGTGGCATCCAGTCCAATCACCTGTACTTCGCCGTTACCCGGGAACCACTGCTGAGTAATCGCACGGCCCAGCGCCACACGCACCACGCTGGTCAGCTCTTGCGGATCGGTCTGGACCGGCGCATGTTCCGCCAGGGTTTCGATGATGGTGCGCATATCGCGGATCGAAACACGCTCAATTAACAGGTTCTGCAGCACTTTGTGCAGGGTGGTCAGGGTGATAACGCCCGGCACCAGATCTTCCGTCAGCTTCGGCATCTCCTGGGTCACGCGATCCAGCAGCTGTTGCGCTTCCTGACGACCAAACAGTTCACTGGCGTATTGCCCAATCAGGTGGTTCAGATGCGTTGCCACCACGGTACTGGCTTCTACCACGGTAAAGCCCTGAATCTGCGCCTGCTCTTTCAGCGCACTATCGATCCAGATTGCCGCTAAACCGAAGGCAGGATCGACGGTCGGTTCACCCGGCAAA
Source organism: Pantoea sp. Taur (assembly GCF_009830025.1). Lineage (NCBI taxonomy): Bacteria > Pseudomonadati > Pseudomonadota > Gammaproteobacteria > Enterobacterales > Erwiniaceae > Pantoea > Pantoea sp. Taur. Next base: position 23,166 of record NZ_SZZZ01000026.1, on the reverse strand, counting down.
GAACCGGCTGCAGTACCAGGGTTGATCGCCATCCAGCGCCCAGGATAGGCATCACCGCTGCCAATTTCCACGCCTTTCATCAGGATGCGGTAACGCGCAGGCGGCAACTCCATGTTGTCACGGATGTGCACCACCGGCGGCAGGAAGCCCACCTCCTGTGCGACTTTTTTACGGATACTGCGGATGCGACCCAGCAGCTCACCGTTTTGCAAATGGTCAACCATGGGAATCAGGCGATAACCCACTTCGAGACCCAGCGAATCTTCCAGCTGCACGTCTTTCCAGGAAGCTTCCACCGTGGCGGGTGTCTCCTGCGTTTTGACCAGACTAGAAGGTTCCGAGGTAGTCTTCGGTTTCATCTCTCGACCGCGCAGCCACCAGGCCAGACCGAGCAACGCGGCGGTAAACAGCAGGAAGACAAAGTTGGGCATACCCGGCACCAGGCCGAGCAGACCGATAACACCACCACTCAGCATCAACACGCGCGGATTGCTAAACAGCTGGGAGACCATCTGATCGCCCACATCCTGATCGGTGCTGACGCGTGTCACGATAACACCCGCAGCGGTGGAGATGACCAGCGCCGGGATCTGTGCCACCAATCCATCACCGATGGTCAGCAGTGTATAGGTTTCACCTGCGTGCCCCAGATCCATGCCGTGCTGCACCACGCCCACCAGCAGACCGCCGATGACGTTAATCACCATAATCAAAATACCGGCGATGGCGTCACCACGTACGAACTTACTCGCACCGTCCATTGAGCCGTAGAAATCGGCTTCCTGGGTCACTTCGCTACGACGACGTTTGGCTTCCTCTTCCCCGATTAAACCGGCGTTAAGGTCAGCATCGATCGCCATCTGCTTACCGGGCATTCCATCCAGCACAAAACGCGCGCCCACTTCGGCGATACGTCCGGCACCTTTGGTGATAACCATAAAGTTGATGATAACGAGGATGATGAACACCACGATACCGATGGCAAAGTTACCGCCCACGAGGAAGTGGCCGAACGCTTCAACCACGCGTCCGGCGGCATCGGCACCCGTATGGCCCTCGAGCAGGATAATACGGGTTGAGGCGACGTTCAGCGCCAGGCGCAGCAACGTTGAGAACAGCAGAATGGTCGGGAATGCCGCGAATTCCAGCGTACGCTGAGTAAACATTGCCACCAACAACACCATGATCGATAAGGCAATGTTAAAGGTGAACAGCAGGTCGAGAATGAAGGCAGGTAACGGCAGCACCATCATCGACAGGATCAACATGATCAGTATCGGTCCAGCCAGCACCTTCCACTGCGTGTCTTTAAAGTTGCCCGGTAAACGCAGCTTTTCGGCCAGATTAGCCATCGTTTCTGTTCTCTCCTGCAAAGTCCATGTCTGCCGGAACCGGCAGCTGTTTTGGTTTGGTTGGGATCAAGCCACCTTCGCGTTTCCAGCGACGCAGTTGCCATACCCAGGCCAGCACTTCCGCCACGGCACCGTAAAGCGCGCCGGGGATGAACTGACCAATTTCCGTGTGTCGATACAGCGCACGCGCCAGCGGCGGTGCTTCTAAAATCGGAATGCGATGTTCTTTTGCCAGCTCACGAATTTTTAGCGCAATATCCCCGGCCCCTTTCGCAATCACCTTTGGCGCGCTCATCTTGCCTTCCTGATACTGCAACGCCACCGAGTAGTGCGTTGGGTTGGTGACGATAACGTCGGCTTTCGGTACATCTGCCATCATGCGACGACGGGCCGCCGCACGCATCGCCTGACGAATGCGCCCTTTGACGTGCGGGTCACCTTCGTTTTGTTTGTGTTCGTCGCGGATTTCCTGGCGGGACATTTTCAGCTTTTTGAAATGGCTGTAGAGCTGCCAGAACACGTCGAAACCGACCATGGGCACCAGGCCCAGCATGATCAACGCACAGCTAATGGCGATCATGGTTAAACCGTGATGGAGCGCGTTGATGGGTGATTCACTGATTAACCGCAGCATCTCCTGCCAGTGCGACCAGATGTACCAGCCACCCACCAGACCCACCAGCACCGCCTTCAAAATGGCTTTTAGCAGTTCCGCCCAGGTCTGTGAGGAAACCATGCGTTTAAGACCACTCAACGGATTCAGCTTGTTGAAATCCAGCTTGATCGATTTACCGCTGATATTGATCCCACCCAGCAGCATCGGTGCAGCTATCGCCACAATCACCAGGCCTGCCATCAACGGCAGCAGCGCCATCACCGCCTGACCAATCAGATTGCTGATGTGGGCGATGATCATCTTGTCATCGGTCACCATGGCATGATCGAAACGAAAACCAGTGGCCAACATACTGGCCAGCTGTTCAGCCATCAGTTCACCGCCGAGCCACAGGATCAGCAATCCCGCCAGCAGCATCAGTACCGATGTCAGCTCGCGCGATCGCGGAATCTGCCCCTCTTCTCGCGCCTTCTCTAGTCGGTGCGCCGTGGGCGATTCTGTTTTGTCCTCGTCGCTCTCTTCAGCCACGACATACCTCAGCTGGCAGGAATTCTAAGGCATAGGATGCCAAAACCCGCCAAGGCTAAAGCGTGGATTAAGGGGGGAAAATACGAGTTTATTTAGCCATAAGTGAAATTGCGATGTTGCAGCACAAGCCCGCTCCTCATGCGCGTCCCACCGTTACGCACCAGGCTACTTTAGCCAATCAGGAGAAACTGAATGCCGCATGCTGCTGCTTATACGAACCTGAATAAGGAATAAAAAAAGGCGTCCTCCCGCACGTGATGAAAACATGGGGCCGGACGCCTTTATCCAAAGCACTCACTTTATCGCCATTAACGAAGCAAATGCGCAATGTCTCTTTGCTATAGCAAAGCCTGTGCCAGATAATTATCACTTTAAATTCAATCTCTCAGCGAAGCTAACTTACTAACCATCATTTACCTTGCACAGAGATGACGCAGAATAAGCACAAAACTTGTGCAACCTCCTCCTCCGGGTTAAGGCTTTAGTGTTATTGCCCATACCCTGAAGTTTGGTCACAACACCGTAAGTAAAAAAAGTATGAGTCTTAAGCAAAAGCTGTGCCGTACTGACTTTAGATAGGGCGGAAATGTGCACGGAAATTCCGAAAGTAAGAAAATTGTTTACCTGCGCAATCTTTTTTTAACCTTAAGGAAAGATTAAGAACACTTACCAATGACAAGACATCTTTCTACGGCACTTCGGCTTTATCGCCTGCGTCACACACTTACACGAGTAAATAAGTAAATTCAGCTTATCTATCACTAAAGGCACAGGTTTTTTATCCCCCTGATATGCGCTATTTTCGCCCGGTAGCACGGGTTTTCTCGCTATGCAATGGATTGAATTCTCAAAAGTCTTAGGTAGACTGAGCACAGTACTATCTTTCTGTAATCTGACTGTTTTTTGATGGCTTTCCCGCTGCATACTCTGCCCGCCTTAAATGCGTGTGCCACATATTAATCTGCAGCTAATCTGATGAAATTTGAGGTTCATGGTGAATAAGAGTCTGTTGCTCACTCTGCTGGCAGTATTGACGTTGGCGGGTTGTAAAGCGCCACCACCGCCGATGACTGATGACACCCTGGTCACCAGTGAGGTAAATGGCGTCAAGCTGGTTCACCGTCATGCGGTGGCAGCGCCAGGCGAATTCACGCCGGTTAATGAGAGTTTCCGCGCACTGTATGCGGCGTCGGTGATGACCACGCCAGATTATGGCGGCAAGGTCGTTCGTTATCTCGATAACGCTAAGCCATTTGAAGTACTAGGACGTGTCGAACACAGTTGGTTAGCGGTTGCCGATGAACCCAATGGACAGCTGATTGGTTACATCCCGCCGAAAGCCGGGGTTGAAAGTAGCCGTTATGACGCTACCCTGCGTAGCGACCGTCCACGTCCCCGCCGTACTAAACAGGTCTGCGTGGCCGTTGGCGGAGCCAGCAAGGCTTGCCGCACCAACGATACCGCGACCTGGATCCTAGACTGATAATGCAATATGGCGCAGATTGTCCACAGCAAGGTCGCACTCTGTGGACGCTCCGTAGCGCCATTGCCAGGAAAAAAGATATTTAATGACCCAGGATTCTGTTGTCCGCGATGGCATTGTCGCGGGCAACGATAACCTTTTGCTTAATGCCGCAGCACCGATATTGAATGCCGTTGTCCGTATACGGCAGGCTGCTACGCATGACGATCCCGCCGGTTTACGCCAGTTACTCATTGAAGAGATCCGCCAATTCGAACATCGCTGCAAGCAAGCCGGTTTGCCGTTTGAGATGATTATTGGTGCGCGCTACTGCTTATGCAGCGTACTGGATGAAGCCGCCGCACAAACTCCATGGGGTACGCGCGGTGTGTGGTCAGGGAACGGCATGCTGGTCACTTTCCATAATGAAAGCTGGGGCGGCGAAAAAGTGTTTCAGCTACTTTCCCGCGTCTCGCAAAGCCCGCAGCAACACCTGTGGTTGCTGGAGCTGATTCATTACTGTCTGCTGCTGGGCTATGAAGGACGTTATCGCGGCAGCGATGCTGGCCGTGCACAGTGTGAAGGGATTCGTAAACGTCTCGCTCAACTGATCCAGGAAACGCGCCCGTCGACCACGAACCCGGCCGTGCCGCTGGTGGAAGTGCATCCCCTGGTCAGTCGCTTAACCCGTCCGATGGTGCCGCTATGGGCCTGTGCGATGTTAGCGGCCCTGATTGCCTGCCTGATTTACAGCGGCCTGAACTGGCGACTGGGCAATGCGGCCGAGCCGCTGCTGCGCGCCATCTATCAAACACCGCTGCCACAAATTATGCCCGGCCGTCGCCCTACCTCACCGCAGGCATTGCTGGATTTGCATCAGCGTTTGAATGATGTGATCGCCGCCGGTCAACTTGAAGTCAGCGATGGCGCCTTTGGCAGTAAAGTGATCATTCCTGCCGATAAACTCTTCTCCCCTGACGGTACCGTGGTCAATCAGGTTGGTCGCGCGCTGTTGGCGCACGTTGCCAGCGCCATGAAAACCGTTAAAGGCACGGTACTGGTGTCGGTGTATACCGATAACAGCCCGGTGGATGGGCGTTTTGCCTCAAGCTATGAATTTTCCTTTGCGCGCGCACGCGCCGTGACCCAGTTGCTAAACCCGCAACTGGCGGAAGGGCACAGTGTGAAAGCGGAAGGCCGCGGCGACAGTAATCCTCTGCTGCCAAATGACAGCAATGAAAACCGCGCGCGCAACCGCCGTGTGGAAATCACCCTGTTTGCCGCACCGGAAACCCTTGGCAATCATCCGGGAGGTGAGTGATGCGCGCATCGCTGCAACATTTGTTAACCCACCGCCTGCTGTGGAGCCTGATTGGAGTCACGGCCTTAAGCTGTGTGCTGTGGATGCTCGGCCCGCTCTGGACCTGGGGAGACACGCGCCCGCTTGAGCCGGTGTTTCCTCGTCAGCTGCTGGTCGGTTTGCTGTTCTTCTGCTGGGTGCTGTTCCAATTTATCCCCGCGATTTGGCGTGGCTGGTTCAACAGTAAACTCCTCAACCGTTTGCAGGAGATGAGTCACGAAGAGCTGTCCGATCGTCAGGCCACTGATACGCTGCTGGCTCAGCGCTTCAGTGAAGCAGCGCTGCGCCTGAAACGCACACAGTTTGGTCGACGTCATCAACAGAACTGGCTGGCCCGCTTTCAGAGCCACTATCTCTACCAGCTGCCCTGGTATGTGATGATTGGGGCGCCCGGCGCGGGCAAAACCACCGCCCTGCTCAATGCCGGACTGGAGTTTCCGCTCACCGATAGCCTCGGCAAAGCGGCGATTCGCGGCGTCGGCGGCACGCGTCACTGCGACTGGTGGTTTACCGACAGCGCGGTGTTGATCGATACAGCAGGGCGATATGCCCTGCAGGAGAGCCAGCGTGCACGCGACGGCGCTGAGTGGCAGAGTTTCATCAACCTGTTAAAACGCTATCGCACCCGCCAGCCGATCAACGGCGTGATCATGACCATCAGCGTGGCTGATCTGCTCACCGATTCCGCGGAAGCGCGTCACGCACAGGCCAGCGCGTTACGTAGCCGCATGCAGGAGTTACACCAGCAAACCGGTATCCATTTCCCGGTGTATGTGATGGTGACCAAGACTGATCTGCTGAAAGGGTTTTTAAGCTTTAACGAAGGCCTGAGCAAACCGCAGCGCGACGCCATCTGGGGATTCACCTTCCCCTGGGAACCGGGCAAACCGCACAAAGATGACTGGCATAACAGTTTTAGCCAGCAATATCAGCGTTTGGAACAGCGCCTGCAGCAGCAACTACCCACGGTGATGGCGAATGAACGCGATCTCACCCTGCGTGCTGACTGTTTCCTGTTCCCACAGGAGTTCAGCTCGTTAAGGCCGTTGCTGAATGAGTACCTGGATGTGGTGTTCTCGCGCCATGAGGATGAGATTGCCTGGTCAGCGCGCGGCTTATTCTTTACCAGCGGGACTCAGGAAGGCTTACCGTTTGATCGCATCATGGGCGAACTCAACCGTAAGCTTCAATTGCCACATACCGGTGAAAGTAGCCTCGCCACCTGGGATAGCGTCACCCGTAATAACCCCATCCCCGGCAATAAAGGCCAGAGTTTCTTTATCCGCGACCTGCTGAGCGATCTGGTGTTCCGCGAAAGTGGCTTAGCGGGCAGTAACCGCCATTGGGAGTACCGCAACCGCCTGTTCCACTGGATTGGCTACGGTGCGCTCACTGGCGCATTGCTTTTGCTCTCCGGTTTATGGCTGGCCAGCTATGTCCAGAACCAGCAATATCTTAACCAGGTCGCTGAGCGTATTGAGCCAATGACTCGTCAGAGTCAGCAGGTGATTCATCAGCCAGCCGATAATATCTTTGATCTGCTACCCTTCTTAAATAACCTGGTGAAGCTGCCGTTGTCGGAGCGCTTTTCCCTCGACAATCCACCGCTTAGCATGCGCGTGGGTCTCTATCGTGGCAACCAGGTAAGCGATGCGGCATGGGTGCTTTATCAAAATGCGCTTAAGTCTCTACTGTTACCGCGCGTGGCCCAGCAAATCACCAATTTGCTGCGTGATGACCCCGGTAACGACAATGAATACAGCCGCAATGCGCTGCGTGCCTATCAGATGTTGTATCAACCGCGCAATTATGACGGCGAATTCCTGCGTGCCTGGCTGATGCAGAATCTTCAACGCAATCTGCCAGATGATGTCAGCGCCCGGGATTTGCAGCAACTTGACTGGCATCTTAGCCAGCTTCTGGATCAGCAGATTCAGTCGTCGCCTTATGCGCGAGATAACGCACTAATGATGCGCAAGCTTGCAGAAAATCTGAAAATTGCCGGTGCGAATGGCAGTTCGCTGGCGATTGCACCACAGCGGGTTTCGCAGCGATTGACCGGACACAGTGAGTAATGGTGAGGTAACCATGGCGACGCACACCGCGCCGGGTTGGTACGGCAAATTACCGGCCACCGGCGATTTCCTGCGCCAGCGCCTGAGTGAGAATACCGTGACGCCCTGGAGCCATTGGTTTCAACAGGGGCTCATGCACTGGCATCAGCAACCCGATGCCTCCACTCAGCTGTTTCTGCGCGCACCTGTCTGGAATTTTGTTCTGCCGCTGTCGCCGCTACGTCAGCAGGTGCAGATGGGCTGCCTGCTGCCTTCGTGCGATCGCGTGGGGCGCAGCTGGCCGCTGCTGGCTTTGCGAAGTTTTCCGCTCAGCCACTGGCACAGCGCTCAGCTGGCCATGTCGGGCGACTGGTTTCAGGAGTTGGGGACGCTGCTACTGCGCGGCGTGCGTGACCGGCTGAACCCGGATGCGCTGGAGCAGCAGATGCAACGCGTCACGCCGCTGATGGTCCCGGATAATCAGCGCAGCGATATTATGGATGTGATTGGTTTTGATGATCTGCCCTGCACGCTGAGCTGGCGTGAAGTGGCTGATAAATTTGATCCCCAGCAGCATATTAGCTACTGGTGGAGTAATCGCAGTGACGGTTTTGCCCACGCCACACACAAACACAGTGGGCCGCTCACCGCGCAACTTTTTGCGTTACTGTTTAACCCGGCGGCAGGTGCACAGCCGGGACGCAACGGCCTCTATCCACCCATGTTTGAATGAGCCGCAGCGTTTTCCTTGTTAACAGGATGACTCATGCAATTTACCATTGTGCAGTGCAATACGGATGTGCCAGCAAAGACGGTTGCTTTTAAACCGCCTGGGGGAACCATTGGCCGCAGTCAGGATAACGATCTGGTACTGCCTGACGAATCGCGCGCCATTTCACGCTTGCAGGCGCTGGTGCATATCTCGCCGGAAGGTGAGTGCCGCCTGACCAATCAGGGCAGCGTGACCTCGGTGGTATTGAACGGCGTGGCGCTACAGCGCGGTTCACAAGTGCAATTACAGCATGGTGATGCACTGCAAATCGGCGATTATGGCCTTGAGGTGCGCGATCCTGCCTGCCAGAGCACCCAGCATGATGACCCGCTCACGTTCTTCGCGGACAGCGCTGCCGATCCTCTCGGTATGCAGCAGGCATTCGACAGGGTGCCGGAACCCACTGCGGCGCGTCCGGAGCGCCTGACTGACCCACGCCTGGGTATTGATCCACAAAGTGATGCCCCTTCGGCTCCCGCCACGTTGCCGCATGCAGATCAGGACAAGCTGCTGGCCGCGCTGCTGGAGGGCATGGGATTGAACAATGGCCATCACACGACGATCACCGAAGAGCAGATGCGCGTGACCGGCCGCATGCTGAGCCTGTTCTCGCAAGGCACTGTTGCCCTGCTCTCTTCCCGTTCGATCCTCAAGCGCGGCGTGAAAGCCGATATGACGATGATCCTCAATGAGGCCAACAATCCGTTTAAAATTTTGCCTTCGGGTAAAACGGTATTGATGCAGATTTATCAGAGCCAGATGCCCGGTTTTATGCCGCCAGAAGCGGCAGTGCGCGATGCACTGGTGGATTTGCAGGCGCATCAGCTGGGTATGATCGCTGGCATACGCGCGATCATCGCGGCGATGCTGCAATCCTTCAATCCGCAACGGCTGGAAGAGGAAGCACGTAAAGATGGCGTGTTGCCTAAGCTACCGTTTAACGGCGGGCGTAAAGCGGCCTTGTGGGATTACTTTTCACGCCACTATCAGCGCACTGCCGGTGAAATTGAAGATGACTTCCATACCCTGTTTGGTGAAGCGTTCCTGCATGCGTATGACATGGAAGTGAATCAATATAAAGATTCCCAGACTCGGACCGAAGACGCATGAAAATGATGTTTGCCAGCCGTTGCCAGCAGGGAATGCGCGATGAAAACCAGGATCGCACCGGAGCCGAGCTGGATGAGCACAAAGCCTGCTTTCTGGTTTGCGATGGCGTGGCCGGTTTGCCTGGCGGTGATAAAGCGGCGCAAATCGTGCGGGATACGCTGCTGACCCAGTTACACAACAGCCCGACGTTCACGCCCGAGAGCACTCGTGCAGCGATTGAGCACTGCCAGCAGGTGTTGCTTGAGGCGCAGGGAAAAAATCCGAAATATGCTCGCATGAGCACCACGCTGGCCGCGCTGTTTATTGACCGCGAGACACAGCGCGCATGGTGGGCGCATGCTGGTGACAGCCGGGTTTATCACTTCCGTCATGGGGTGTTGAGTCAAGTGACGCGTGACCATAGTCTGGCCCAGCAACTGCGCGAAGCAGGCTATGAAAATACCGGAATTAACAGTAATTTACTCTATAATGCGCTCGGCGTTGAGCCTGCACGTCCAGCCACCTTTAGTGAAGTGATTTCATTGACGGATGGCGATGCGTTTCTCGTCTGCACCGACGGGTTCTGGCTCAATCTGACCACTCACGAGATGGAACAAGCCCTGCGCATGGTCAATGCCTGCGAAGAGTGGCTGACTTTGATGGAACAAGCCGTTAACCGCAGTGTAAAAAGCGACAATCTCAGCGCTCTGGCCATCTGGATTGGCGAACCGCAGGAAGCGACGCTGCTTTATTCCCAGGCTGATGCGGCACGTTTTCTGCCGACACGTTATTGATCCCAAGGACCCTTATGAAAGTGTGGTTGCCGGGCTTAGCGACCCTGTTGCTGGCTCTAAATGCGCAAGCTGATGATTATCGTGTGGTCTATTCGCCGAGTCTGTCGCTTGAAGTCTATATCGATAATGTGGCCAGCAATTCACCCAACGACTGGTGCAAAGAGACCTTGCCGTTGCGTATTGTTTCCGGCAAAAGCACTGATTCCAGCATTCTGACCAGCTTCCTGCCGCGCGTTGGCACGCTGCTGGCGAATCAATGCGGCACGCTGGATGAAATCCCGTGGCAGATGACCAATAAAGACGGCAGCGTGCTGGCCAACGGCAGCGCAGCAAAATTACAGAACTGGCGACCCATCGTGATTAACGATGCGACCGCCAGTGCCAGTGCCAGCAATGCCGCCCCGCTGGATCTTTCACGCCCGGCAGACAGCACCCCATTGCAGCACTTCACCCTACCAGCGGGTTGTCATTTCCGCACCTCCTGGGACGAAAACGGCGACTCGCTATTTATTCCGGATAACCCGCAGCAGCACTGCTCCACGGATGGCTGGCTTGAAGGCCCGAGTGAATTAACGCTGATGAGTGGTGACAAAACCCGCTCGCTGGCGGTGAATTTCTATCAGGGCTATCCCATTGCCAACCTCAAGCTCAGCGGCCCGGCACTGGAAGTGGTGGCGGTGAACAAACAGCGCATGATCGTGACGCGTCCGGACGCCGAAGATAGTTGGTTAGTGCTGCCGTTTGACAGCCAGCAACATGTGTGGCGCTTCACCGGCAATCTGCTGATTAAAATGGATAAGACAGCGGGTCAAGACAGTGACACGGTGAAGAGTCGGGTTGAAACCTTACGCGGCGTTTGGTCGTCGCAGTTTATGCCACAGCAAAAAGTGACTGTGTTACTGATTGACACCCTGCATGCGGATCTTGCCGATCCGGCGATTGGTGCCTGGCGTAACATTAATTAATTAGCGGTCGTCGCCTGACGTCAACAGACTGGCAGGCGCTACAGGACGTGTTCAGAGAGTTCACTATGTCGGCAAACGAAAACCACACACCGAATGCCCTGCCTGCGGGTTACCGGTTTAATGAATTTGAAATCAAGGAAGTGATTGGCGGCGGCGGCTTTGGCATTGTTTACCGTGCCTGGGACCATCAACTGGAACGCACCATCGCCATCAAAGAGTACATGCCGGTTTCACTGGCGGTGCGTGCCGCTGACCTGTCGCTGGAGTTGCGTGGCGAGCGCTTCCAGAAACTGTTCAACGCCGGACGTAACAGCTTCATTCAGGAAGCCCGTTTGCTCGCACGTTTTAATCATCCCGGCCTGCTGCACGTGTTGCGCTTCTGGGAAGAGAATAGCACCGCCTACATGGGCACGCTCTACTACAGCGGAATGACATTGAAAGAGTGGCAGGTCACCAGCCCGGACAGTATCGATGAGTCCTGGATTCGTCGCCTGTTACCGCCGCTGTTTGGCGCAATTAATACCATCCATACCGCCGGTTATCTGCACCGTGATATTTCGCTGGATAACATCCAAATCCAGGAAAATCAGCTGCCGGTGTTACTCGATTTTGGCTCAGCGCGGAAGGAGATCGGCAATCTCTCCGATGAAACCGAGATCATGCTGAAGCCTGGCTTTGCCCCGATTGAGCAATACAGCGAAGAGGGTGAAGTTGAGCAAGGTCCGTGGACCGATATCTATGCGCTTGGCGCGGTGCTGCACAATCTGATTACCGGCCATGCGCCTCCGGTTAGCGTGGTGCGCTGCATCGAGGATAACTATCAGCCACTGATTGAACGCAAGCCAGCAGGCTATTCCCTGCCGCTACTGCATGCCATCGACTGTGCGCTGGCAATGAAACCCGGCGATCGCCCACAAAACATTGATGCGTTTGCCAGCTTGATTGATTTGCCGGTGAGCGATGTTGAAGCACTGGTCACCACCTTCCCGGTGGCGGTTGAAGCTCCAGCTCCAGCGCCTGAACCCGTCGCCGCTTCGGTGCCTGAACCACAGGTAATGGCGGTGAATCATGCAGCGGCGGCGATTGAACCTGTCACGCCACGCAACGTGCGTCGCCTTTCGCCTGGTCTGGTCGCCGCCGCTGCCATTGCCATTCTGGCCGTGGTGGTGGTGGTGTGGAAAACGAATCGCCACAGTGAAACCGCTTCGATAGCCGCGACACCTTCTGCGTCAGCGCCGGTAGCGAGTCAGAGCGCAGCAGCCAGCGCGCCAGGTATGGCAACCGTCTATCTGCGCTTGCAGGAGGGCGAGAAAGTGCTGCTTAACGGCGAAGCGAAGGACGTGAAACCCACCAGCAGTGGCTTTGCTTCACTCAATCTGGCGGCGGGGAGTTATCGAATTGAAGTGCAAAATGGCAGCCAGGTAATGAGCCAATCACTGACCATTGACAAACCCGGAACCTGGCTGATTAATCCGGTTAAACAGTAGTTAACGCGCTGCAGACTGCTGCAGCGCCCTCACCTCAGCGGCCAGACGCGTCAACGCATCTTCCTGCATGCCGCGTTTACCCAACTCCTGTTCGAGGGAGTAGAGATACTGAGCATTGGTGCCCAATGGTCCGCTGGCCTGGGCAATCAACGGTGCGATGGTGCTGCGACAGGAGTCTGCTTCATACAGCGGGTGACGCGGATCCATGATGAATACCAACGCCGTCACTTTGCGAGCATCTTCCAGTTCCAGTTCGCACCAGGTTGGCAGATAACAGCCGGTGATCATCTCGCGCTTCCACAGCAGCTCCAGCTCGTCATGCAGCCGCGCTTCGGGTAAACGGAAAGCCAGACCGCTGGTTGAACCGCCTTCTTTTAGCGCCAGCATACGACCGGGCGTCGATACCGTTCCTCTGCCGGCGGTCAGACGCAGACAGAAAGCACGATGCCAGCCTTCGAGTCGTCCGGAAGCCACTTCTTCCGCCTCAAACACCGGATTCCACATCAGGGAGCCATAGCCAAAAATCCACACCGGGCTTTGGTCAGGGCGACAAGCCAGTGTGGCAGCGAGTGACGCGGCACGCTTTTCACAGCTCCACAGCAGCGCTTCGTCGATATCGCCAAATGATGTTTTACAATCCGCTTTTAACAGAAATTCCCGGGTTAACAATGCGACCTCCTCTACTGCGCTGACATCCTGTCGGTTCGGCTCCTCAAAGATGATGTCTTACAGGCAACACGCGTTGCGTCGACTTAAGAGAAGACATTAATGCATTTTTAACAAAAGTTTCAAGATTGACCCCGATCACAAAGGGGAAATTCTTTGTAAATAGCATCGGCTGCCTGGCAGATAACTTGAACAGAGTGATGACGAAGAAAGCAATGAAATGGCAAACATATACTTTAGTTACACAAGGTTTTTTAAATCCATAAAACTCCGATAAACCGAAATGAAATCAGATTAAAACAGGCATTACTTTATCTTAAAATTACTTTTATCGATTTACAACAAGATGAATAGTCTATGTTATTAGTAGATAATTGCTTCTTTTACTGTATTAGAATCAAAAACCTGACTAAGTAAAGTCGCGTAAAAAGCCTGAAACACAACTGTTGAAAAGTTACACTGCGCTGCGTCAGAAAAGTCATTATATTTATCAGGCACTGATCGCCTGTTTTGTTCTTTTTGCCGGAGAGGATGGTGAATGGCTACACATGAGAAAACCCGACATACCGAGTACTCACTGATTTTCCCGATTGTCGCGCTGACGGTGCTGAGCTTCTTTGGCGGTCAGACGGCATTATTGCCGATTATCGGCATCAACCTGCTGGCGCTGGTCGCCATCCTTTGTAGTGCTTTCAGCGTGGTGCGTCATGCTGACGTGCTGGCACACCGCCTGGGTGAACCCTATGGCTCGCTGATTTTGAGCCTGTCTGTGGTGATTCTGGAGGTCAGTTTGATCTCCGCCTTGATGGCCACCGGCGATGCTGCACCTGCGCTAATGCGTGACACGCTCTACTCCATCATCATGATTGTCACCGGCGGCCTGGTGGGCTTTGCGCTGCTGCTCGGCGGACGTAAATTCGCCACCCAATATGTCAATCTGGCGGGCGTAAAGCAGTACATGATTGCCATCTTTCCGCTGGCGATTCTGGTGCTGGTGTTTCCGAATGCGCTGCCAGGCGGTAACTTCACTACGGCTCAGGCGTTGATGATTGCCGCGATCTCCGCTGCCATGTACGGCGTGTTCCTGCTGATTCAGACCAAAACGCATCAGAGCCTGTTTGTTTATGAGCATGAGGATGACGGTGACGATGGCGATCCGCATCATGGTAAGCCTTCTGCGCATAGCTCACTGTGGCACACGGTATGGTTGATCATTCATCTGATCGCGGTGATCAGCGTGACCAAGATGAACGCCAACACGCTGGAGCATCTGCTGACGGAACTGAATGCACCTGAGCAGTTCACCGGCTTTCTGGTGGCGTTGCTGATTCTGTCGCCGGAAGGGTTAGGGGCCATCAAAGCGGTGTTAATGAACCAGGTACAGCGTGCGATGAACCTATTCTTTGGTTCGGTATTAGCCACCATCTCTCTGACGGTGCCGGCGGTCAGCATCATCGCCACCCTGACCGGTCAGCAGCTGATATTTGGTCTTGAGCCACCACATATGGTGATCATGAGTGCCGCGCTGATTCTGTGCCATATTTCGTTCTCAACCGGGCGTACCAATGTGCTGAACGGCGCCGCGCATCTGGCACTGTTTGCCGGCTATTTACTGACAATTATGCTGTAGCGTCTGACGCTCAGATTCAAAGCAAAAAAAGGCGCCCATCGGCGCCTTTCTTACATCTGGATAACGCAATTAGTTGCTGGTATCCAGTTCCGGGAAGTTCTTCACCAGATCATCAATCGCTTTCATCTGCACCAGGAATGGCTCCAGCTTATCCAGCGGCAGCGCGGATGGACCGTCGCATTTCGCGCTGTTCGGCTCAGGGTGCGCTTCAATAAACAGACCGGCGATACCCACCGCCATACCCGCACGAGCCAGTTCAGCTACCTGCGCGCGACGTCCACCTGAAGCCGCGCCGAACGGATCGCGCGTCTGCAGTGCGTGGGTCACGTCGAAGATCACTGGGCTGTTGTTGGTGACCTTCTTCATCACGTTGAAGCCCAGCATATCGACAACCAGGTTGTCGTAACCGAAATTGCTGCCACGGTCGCACAGGATCACTTTGTCGTTACCGCCTTCCGCGAATTTATCGACAATGTTACCCATCTGGCCTGGGCTCACGAACTGCGGTTTCTTAACATTAATGACTGCACCGGTTTTCGCCATCGCTTCCACCAGATCGGTCTGACGCGCCAGGAACGCAGGCAGCTGAATCACATCAACGACATCCGCCACCGGCTGCGCCTGTGAAGCTTCATGCACATCAGTGATGATTTTCACGCCGAACGCCTGTTTCAGCTCCTGGAAAATCTTCATGCCCTCTTCCAGACCCGGACCACGGTAGGATTTGATGGAAGAGCGGTTAGCTTTGTCAAAAGAGGCTTTGAACACGTAAGGGATACCGAGTTTGTCGGTCACTTTTACATAGTGTTCGCAAATACGCATGGCGAGGTCGCGCGATTCCAGCACGTTCATGCCACCAAAGAGAACAAATGGCAGATCGTTTGCGACCTTGATATCGCCGATATTTACTACTTTCTGAGTCATGCCCTTTCCTTATTGTCGAGATGACGCTTAGTGCAGCGTCACCTGTTTCTGTTCAATTGCGTGAATCTGCACTTTAATCATTTCGCTGACCGGATCTTCTGGACACTGTTCAACGAAGTAGGTCAAATCGGTCAGCGCGATATGTTCACACTCAAGCTGAGCGTAGATTAACCCCCGATCGCGGATTTCATACGGGTCATCGGGATCAATCTGCAGCAGTACCTGGCTGACGTTTAACGCCAGTTCCATCTGCTTCTCTTCCATCAGTGCCGCTTTCAACGTATCCAGCATTTTACGCATCACGTTGATGGTTTTGGCTTCATCCAGATCATCATGGTAGAGCTTCGCGGTCGGGCTGATATTGCCCTTCAGCCACACTTCCAGCGTATGTGTATCCAGCGTTTCGCCGTTGAAAGGGTTGATCAACCACATTTCACCGTCCAGCCAGTCTGCACGCAGAATCAGCTGGGTGGGGAAAATCACCGGGATCAGCGGTAACTCCAGCTCGTCGGCAATGTGTAACAGAATCACCCCCAGCGATACGGCGGTGCCCTGTCGGCTCTTCAACACTTTATCGATCCACAGCGCATCGGACAAATTGTAGACGCCGCTGGCGCCACCAAAGCCCCACTGGCGATAAAACAATTCAAGCAGCTTGCCCAGTTGCAAGTCGGCATCCTGTTCGCTGCTAACGTATTCCCGTGCTTCTTCAACTAATGCCGCCAGCTGTTGCTGAACGGATGGCGCAGAAAAATCATTGCGTATGGCGCAGGTTGCGCCAATCACCGCTTCACTCAACGGTGTTTCACTGTAATCAACTAGCTCTGGCGAGGTCATACTATCCCCAATAACGGCATTTTGGTCATCGCCAGCTTAATCACAAACAGCAGTGCTACGATTGCAATCAGACAAGCGATCCAACGTGTCCCCATCTTGCGTGGGCGACGGCTCAATGCCACGGAACCTAAGGCGATGTAGATAATAACCCCTAACAGCTTCTCCGTCAGCCAGCTTCCTTGCGGTGAGAACGGATAAAAGTGCGTAATCACCACCAGCAATACGCCACTGAGCAATAAAAAGGTGTCATTAATATGCGGCGCAATGCGCACCCAGCGGCGCTGCAGCATTGCCGAACCGGTGGTTAGCCAGTAAAAGCGCAGTAAAAACAGACTGATAGTCAGGGCAACCGTCAGCAGGTGAAAATGTTTAATCAGCGGATACCAGCTTGCCATGGTGCTTCCTTAAATCAAAAAAATTGCCCAAGTGTGACGCGCGGATTGCCGCCGTAATCGTTAATGCTGCTGACTTGCTGATAGCCGTGCTGCGTCATGATCTCGCGCACAGCTTCATCTTGTTGCCAGCCGTGCTCCAGTAACAGCCAACCGCCAGACTGCAACCACTGTGGGGCACGGTGAATAATCAAACGCAAATCAGCCAGCCCCGCCTCGTCGGCCACCAGTGCGCTAAGCGGTTCAAAGCGTACATCGCCCTGCTGCAGATGCTCATCGGCGGCGTCGATATAAGGCGGGTTACTGACGATGACATCGAAACGCTGGGCGGGAATGTCATCGAACCAGTGGCTGAGCTGGAAACGCGCATTGCTGATGTGCAACCGCTGAGCATTCTCTTCCGCCAGCGCCACGGCTGCTGGGATACGGTCGCAGCCCAACACCTGGCAGTCAGGACGCTCACTCGCCAGCGCTAACGCGATAGCTCCGGTGCCCGTGCCAAGATCGAGCAAGGAGTACGGTGTTGCGGGAATACGTAAGAGCGCCTGTTCCACCAGCACTTCGGTATCCGGACGCGGAATTAATGTGGCATCATTGACGCGCAACGGCAGCGACCAAAACTCACGCTCGCCCACCAGATGCGCAATCGGTTCGCCTTTCACCCGACGCGTCAGCAGCGCATCAAGTTCGGCAAGCTGAGTAGCGTCGAGTTCATGATCGTCAAACGCCACCAGCCAGCTGCGTGATTTTCCGATGACAAAACCCAGCAAAATCTCCGCATCCCGTTTCGGGCTGTCTCCGCCACAGAGCGCGACCACTGCGTGCTTGAGCCAGTGGCGAATCATCATCAGTCTTGTCCAGCCAGCGCAGCCAGCTGATCGGCCTGATACTCCTGCACAATCGGCTCGATCAGCGTATCCAGCTTACCTTCCATGGTTTCATCCAGGCGGTACAGCGTCAGGTTGATACGATGATCGGTAACACGACCCTGCGGGAAGTTGTAAGTGCGGTTACGGTCCGAACGGTCGCCGCTGCCCAACAGGTTGCGACGGGTTGAGGCTTCAGCAGCGTTACGCTTGGCGGTTTCGGCGGCATGAATTCGCGCACCCAGTACCGCCAGCGCTTTGGCTTTGTTTTTGTGCTGGGAACGTTCGTCCTGACACTCAACCACAATACCGGTGGGCAAGTGGGTAATACGAATCGCTGAGTCGGTGGTGTTAACGTGCTGACCACCGGCACCTGAGGAGCGGAAGGTATCGATTTTCAGGTCGCCCGCGTTGATTTCCGGCATTTCAGCTTCCGGCAATTCTGGCATCACCGCCACGGTGCAGGCAGAGGTATGAATACGGCCCTGCGATTCGGTTTCCGGGACGCGCTGAACGCGATGACCGCCGGATTCGAATTTCAAACGACCGTAAGCGCCTTCACCATTAATTCGGGCAATCACTTCTTTGTAGCCGCCGTGCTCGCCTTCGTTGGCGCTAATGATCTCGACCTGCCAGCGGCGTGCTTCGGCATAACGGCTGTACATACGGAACAGATCGCCTGCGAAAATTGCCGCTTCATCTCCGCCGGTTCCGGCGCGCACTTCCACAAAGCACGAACGTTCATCATCGGGATCTTTTGGCAGCAGCAGCACCTGAAGCTGTTGTTCCAGCACTTCACGCTTCTCACGCGAAATTTTTAACTCTTCGTTAGCCATTTCACGCATTTCAGGATCGTCGAGCATCATTTCAGCTGTTTCGATATCTTCCTGCACCTGCTGCCAGTCGCGGAAGCAACGGGTCACATCGGTCAACTGTGCATATTCGCGTGATAAGGCGCGAAAACGTTCCTGATCGCCAATGACGCCGGCATCGCCCAGCAACGCTTCAACTTCTTCGTGGCGTTCCTGGAGGGCTTCCAGCTTGGCAACAATAGAGCTCTTCATGTAATAGAGGGTATCCCAGTGATAGGTCGTGACAGACCAGATTACTCTAAACCGAGGCTGTCACGTAAGATCTGCAGGCGTTCGCTGTCGCCATCGCGCGCGGCCTGCTGCAGTGATTTGGTTGGTGCATGAATCAGACGATTGGTCAGCTTGTGCGCAAACTCTTGCAAGACTTTCTCGGCATCCGCGCCCTGACGCAGCGCGGCAATCGCACGCTCCTGCAACTCGGCACGCACGTCGTCAGCCTGTGAACGATATTCGCGAATGGTGTCGCCCGCGCTTTGCGCACGCAGCCACGCCATAAATTCGCCACTTTCCTGCACAACAATGCTTTCGGCCTGGACTGCAGCGGCTTTGCGTTGTGCCATATTCTGCTCGATGATCGCTTGCAGATCATCGACGCTGTACAAATAGGCGTTCGCCAGTTTACCCACTTCAGGTTCAACATCACGCGGTACAGCGATATCCACCAGCAGCATCGGCTGGTTGCGGCGGGCTTTCAACGCGCGTTCTACCATGCCTTTGCCAATAATTGGCAGCGGGCTGGCGGTAGAAGAAATAATGATATCCGCATCGGCCAGACGGGTTTCAATATCGCCCAAACCGATCACTTCGGCACCCACTTCGTCGGCCAGCAGCTGCGCACGCTCGCGGGTGCGGTTAGCAATCATCAACTTCTGCACTTTGTGTTCACGCAGATGACGCGCCACTAACTCGATGGTTTCCCCGGCGCCCACCAGCAACACGTTGACCGTGCTGAGTGATTCGAAGATTTGACGCGCCAGAGAACAGGCGGCGAAGGCGACAGAAACCGCGCTGGCACCGATTTCAGTTTCGGTGCGAACACGTTTAGCGACGGAAAAGGTCTTCTGGAACATGCGCTCCAGCTCGCTGCTTAGCGCATGGTCACGCGAAGAATCAGCATGGGCCTTTTTAACCTGGCCGAGAATTTGCGGTTCGCCCAATACCAGCGAGTCAAGACCGCTGGCAACGCGCATCAGATGGCTGACGGCGGCGTTGTCCTGATGCCAGTAAAGGCTGGCACGGACATCCTCTTCACGCAGATCGTGATACTCGCACAACCAGCGCACCAACCTCTCCTGCAAATCTGTCTGCTGCTCTACGCTGAGATAGAGTTCAGTACGATTACAGGTTGAGAGCACCACACCACTCTGAACCATCGGCTGGGACAACAGGCTATTCAGAGCCTGATCCAGCGTGTCTGGCAGAAACGCAACGCGTTCGCGCAGCGCAACAGGTGCGGTTTTGTGGTTGATTCCGAGAGCAAGCAGCGTCATGGTGATTCGGGTTGGGATGTCCCAATATTTGTCAGGGCTTTGTGAAGCGCATTCTACAAGATGCCACAGATCAAGAAAAGCCATACAAAGGCTATGACTGTAATAAGATTAAACTGATCGTGCGCAATTATCCTTACATCGGCATTGACGGCATAGTATTGGATGGTTAGCGTTATCGGTTACGAAGTAAAAACGTGTCTGAGGAGACGACCACGTGATGCATTTGCCCCCGCGCAAGCTGTTGCGCCTTTTGCCCCTTGCCAGCGTATTGCTGGCTGCTTGTAGCATCAACAAACCACAAGGTACTGGCCCCAGCACCACCTCACCGCAATGGCAGCAGCATCAGCAAGCCGTTGAGAAAATCACCCAATATCAAACGCGTGGCGCTTTTGCCTATCTCTCCGATAAGCAAAAAGTCTATGCGCGCTTTAACTGGCAGCAAACCGCCGCCGATCGCTATCGTCTGTTGTTAACCAATCCGCTGGGCAGTACCGAGTTGCAGCTGGATGCGCAGGGTTCGGTGGTGCAAATTGTCGATAACAAAGGCAAGCGCTATGTGAGCAATGACGCTGAGAAGATGATTTCACAGTTGACCGGCATGGATATTCCGCTGGCGAATCTGCGTCAGTGGATGATGGGTCTGCCGGGTGATGCCACGGATTATCAGCTCAATAGCAGCTATCAGTTGCAGAGTGTGAATTACAGCCGTAATGGCCAGCAGTGGAAAGTGAACATCTCTGATTACGACAGCAAGGTCAATCCACCGCTGCCGGCCAACCTGGAACTGACAGAAGGTGGTCAGCGTATCAAACTGCGCATGGATAGCTGGACCACGCAATGATCACCACCTGGCCTGCTCCGGCAAAACTGAATCTGTTTCTCTACATTACGGGCCGTCGCGCTGACGGCTACCACAATCTGCAAACGCTGTTTCAGTTCCTTGATCACGGCGACACGCTGGAGATCACGCCTGACAGCAGTGGGAACATTACTCTGCTGACGCCGTTAGCGGGCGTCGCCGATGACGATAACCTGATCGTGCGGGCGGCGCGGATGTTACAGCAAGCCGCGGTCGTTCGCGGTACGCTGCCCGAAAACGCGGGTGCGGAGATAGCCCTGGAAAAACGTCTTCCGATGGGCGGCGGTCTGGGCGGAGGCTCTTCGGATGCCGCGACCGTGCTGGTGGCGCTGAACCATTTATGGCAAACCGGGCTTAGCGTGGATGAGTTAGCCACCCTTGGCGTGCAGCTTGGTGCTGATGTTCCGGTGTTCGTGCGTGGGCACGCCGCCTTTGCCGAAGGGGTTGGCGAGGAGATTCAGCCTGCTGAACCTGAAGAAAAATGGTATCTGGTGGCACATCCTGGTATTAGCATCGGCACGCCGGATATCTTTCGCGATCCCGACTTGACGCGCAATTCACCGATACGCACATTAGATGAACTGTTACAGCGTCCTTTTCACAATGATTGTGAAGCTGTGGCAAGAAAACGTTTTCGCGAGGTTGATGCGCTGCTTTCCTGGCTGCTAGAATACGCGCCGTCGCGCCTGACCGGGACCGGATCTTGTGTATTTGCTGAATTTAGCACCGAATCCGCTGCTCGTCAGGTGCTGGAGCTTGCCCCGAAATGGATTTGCGGATTTGTGGCGCGCGGGCTTAATATCTCGCCGTTGCAACGCACCCTTTCCGGGCTCTAAGCGTTTGCGTGACAGTGCCACCCTGTTCCAGGCACTGCACGTGACGCATTAACACACCCGTATGAACGACTTCAAAAGTATTCGCCGGTTACTTTTGAAACGTTCATTCTCTGGACGCCAAGCCTGAGGTTCTTCTCGTGCCTGATATGAAGCTATTTGCTGGTAACGCCACCCCGGAACTAGCACAACGTATTGCCAACCGCCTTTACACTAGCCTCGGAGACGCCGCTGTCGGCCGTTTCAGCGATGGTGAAGTAAGTGTACAGATCAACGAAAATGTACGCGGTGGTGATATTTTCATCATCCAGTCCACCTGTGCCCCCACCAATGATAATCTGATGGAGCTGGTTGTGATGGTCGACGCGTTGCGTCGGGCTTCTGCTGGTCGTATTACTGCTGTTATCCCTTACTTTGGTTATGCCCGTCAGGACCGCCGCGTGCGTTCTGCTCGTGTGCCTATCACCGCCAAAGTGGTTGCCGATTTCCTCTCCAGCGTGGGTGTTGACCGTGTTCTGACGGTTGATTTGCACGCCGAACAGATTCAGGGCTTCTTCGATGTCCCGGTTGATAACGTGTTCGGTAGCCCAATCCTGCTGGAAGATATGCTGCAGATTGGCCTGGAAAACCCGATTGTGGTTTCCCCGGACATCGGCGGCGTCGTGCGTGCGCGTGCTATTGCTAAGCTGCTCAATGACACTGATATGGCTATCATCGATAAACGTCGCCCGCGTGCGAACGTTTCTCAGGTGATGCACATCATCGGTGACGTGGCAGGTCGTGACTGTGTACTGGTCGACGATATGATCGACACCGGCGGTACGCTGTGCAAAGCAGCTGAAGCGTTGAAAGAGCGCGGCGCGAAACGTGTCTTCGCTTATGCGACTCACCCCATCTTCTCTGGTAACGCGGTCGAAAACCTGCGTAAGTCAGTGATCGATCAGGTTATCGTGTGCGACACCATTCCGCTGTCAGACGAGATGAAAGCCCTGCCAATCGTGCGTACCTTAACACTCTCTGGCATGCTGGCCGAAGCGATTCGCCGTATCAGTAACGAAGAGTCCATCTCCGCAATGTTCGAACATTAATACATTGCATGAAACCGGGCCCCGCGCCCTAATGCCGATCAGTTAAGGATCAGTTGAACGATCCAGTGGCTGTGTAAGAATCCGGAAACGCTTCGTTTCCGGATTTTTTTATGCAGCTCAGTCAGGCCCTTGATATCGTCTCTCGTTACGATTCTCTTCGTAATCCTCTGAATACGCTCGCGGATGTTCTTGACCCTGCGCTCATCAGCCGCTGCCTTGAGGAAGCTGGT
>NZ_SZZZ01000025.1:0-58516 GCF_009830025.1 Pantoea sp. Taur | reverse complement strand
CGCGCCTGAGCCCCCATATCTGCAGCGTGCGTGGCTGCGAAATCGCCGCCTCGTCGGCCGTCAGGCGATCCAGCTCGTTGCGGTAGTCGGTCTGGCAGCGCTCGGGAATAAGCCCGGCCACGTACTGGCCCGCCATCTCCTCCGGACCGTAACCGAACATCGCAGTGGCGGCCGGGTTCCAGAAGGTGATTCCCCGGCGCAGGTCGGTGCAGATGATGGCGTCCGGGGAAGTGGCCGAGATGGACTCCAGCCGCTGCTGGCTGGCGTGGCGCAGCAGCTCGAGCCGGTGAACCTCCATCCGGTCCATCACCAGCACAGCAATGTCGGCCAGGTGCTGCCGGTCATCGTCCGTGAGCGGCGGGCGCGGCTGCGTGTCGGTCAGGCACACGGTACCGATATGGTGCCCGTCCGGGGTAGTCAGCGGGATCCCCGCGTAGAAGCGGATGTGCGGGTAGCCGTGCACCAGCGGGCTGTCGCGAAAGCGCGGATCGGCCAGGGCGTCGGGTACGCAGAGGATCTCCCCCTGCGCCAGCGTGTGGTCGCAGAAGGCGACGCTGCGGGCGGTGCCGGTGATATTCAGCCCGTAGCGGGATGCAAAAAGCTGCCGCTGGTCATCAATCAGCGAAACGAAGGCTGTGGGTACGCGAAAAAGGCGCGCGGCGAGCGTGGTGAGGCGGTCCAGCGCGTTTTCCGGCAGCGCATCCGCCTGCTGATAGGATGCCAGCGCCGCGAGGCGGGCAACCTCGTTGTCTGATGTCGGGCGTTTCAGGGTCTGTCCCCCCAGAGGTCGAATGAGCTGTGGCCGGCATGACACAGCAAAAAGGGGACACGTTCAATCAGACGGGGCCGCAGAAATACCTGCAGCCCCGCCGCCGGAAGAAAGGTCCGTCAGGCTGCCCCGCCGCCGCCGGCAGGGTCAGGGATAACAGTGACGCCCGGCTGTACCGGTGTCACAAAAACGTCATTTCAGGACCATTCCTGGCCGCGTTCAGCGCTGCAGGCAGATAACGCAGTCGGGGTGCCGCAGGCGCGCGGACTGAAGCGCATGCCTGAGCGAGTAAAACGTACCAATAAAGCGGACTCCGCCGGCCTCAGCCAGTTCGACACACCCCGCGCAATGCACTTCCTGGAGCGCGGTGCGTCCGCGCCGCACCGCGTAGTAGTATTTACCGCTCATGTCCTTATCCTCTTATCGGCCGCGCCCGACTGAACTTCAGCGAGCCGTCAGCGGACAGAGCCTGCTACTTTTTCTTTTGCGGCACAAGGGCATAATGCGGATGACGCCCGGCGAGCAGCAGCAGGAGTTCATACTCCCCCTGGCTGAGGGGGGCGGGATTTTTTGCCGCCTCCTTCATCTGCCAGACGCGCAGGCTGAGCTCAAATCGCTCTGCGGCGGCCTCCTGCGACAGGCCAGCAGCAAGCCTGAGCTCGCGGACGTCGGAACCGACCGCAACGGGCCGGTACAAAAGCTGATTTCCCAGAAGACACTCCTTTCCGACTGGCGGATCACAACGGACCGTCAGAATAAAAAATACCGGGGCTCGCCCCAATTCATTACATTATCTTAATATTAACCTTATAGTTCAATGCGTCATGAATTGTCTACGGGATAATTAACAGCAAGCACTTCATTTATTTTTATTCTGCTAAGTCAAATCAGACAAACAGCCTAAGGCATATTATCCATACGACCAGGAATCCTCTCCTTTTTTTACGAAATCCTGACAGAAGGATTATTCCGGTATTTTCCGGATGATTATTCGCCAGGATAGGCAGGACTTACCGGTGGCCGTATTTAAGGCGCCGCCACACCCTGTACCGATAAAAAGGATAACCTGATGAAAAACCGTGATTATATCCAGCGGCGGGTACCCGCCGACCTGAGCCGCATAGACATCCGGGAGCAATGGCAGATCACCTTCTGGACGCTGGAGCTGCGCACGACCCAGGAGCGTCTGACCCGGGCCGTGCGGGAGGCGGGCCCGGAAGCCGACCGCGTGCGGGCGTGGCTGGAGAAAAATCCCCCGCCGCGTACGACGTATTAATGATGCCCGAAGGCCACCCAGTCGCCTTTGGGTGGCGGGGTAGCCTGTCGTGAGCTGACCGGCGGGGCGGACGCTGCGGCAGCCGTGTAGCCCTCTTTTGCCGGCAGCGTAAACCGGGTAATGGCGCCGCCCAGCTCGGTCGTCTGCCCGCTCAGATTGCCCGCTGTGGCGGTAACTTCCTGCACCAGGGTGGCGTTCTGCTGCGTGACACGGTCAAGCTCCGCGACCGCCAGCGTGACCTGCGCTATGCCTTTGCTCTGCTCTACCGAGGCCAGCGCTATCTGGCCAATCAGCGCGTTGACCCCGACGACGCCGTGCAGCACCTCGCTCATGGTGTCACCGGCGCTGCCGGCGGCCCGGCGGCCGTCGCTGACCCGCGCCACGGTGTCGGCAATCAGGCCCTCAATTTCCTTTGAGGCGGCCGCGCTTCGCTGCGCCAGCGCGCGCACCTCAGTGGCCACGACGGCAAAGCCGCGTCCCTGCTCGCCGGCGCGGGCAGCCTCAACGGCGGCATTGAGTGCCAGAATGTTGGTCTGGAAGGCAATGCCGTTGATGGTCGCGGTGAACTGGCGGATTTTTTCTGAGCCCTCCGCGATGCCGCCCATGGCGTCCACCACGGTCTGCACCAGCTCCGCGCCCCGCTGGGTGGTGCCGGCGGTGCGGGCCGCCAACTCACGCGCCTCGCGGGCGTTTTCGGCGTTGTGGGCAACGGTGGCGGTGATTTCCTCCATACTGGCCGCGGTCTGCTCCAGCGCGGCGGCCTGGGTAGCGGTCCGGTCAGATAAGTCGGCGTTGCCGGCCGCAATCTCCCCGGCCTCGCGGTGCAGGATCAACGCGTTGTCGCGGATGGCTGCCACCGCGTCCAGCAGGCTGCGCTACATCTCCCTGACCAGCGGCACCAGTTGCCCGACGCAGTTGCGGCCCAGGTCTTCCGGCTCGCGCGTGAGGTCGCCCCCTGCGATGGTCTTCAGGTGCGCGCGGATTTTCGCCACCGGACGCACGAGGTGCACCACCAGATAGCGGTCGCAGAACGCCAGCAGGGTGGCGGCGGCCAGCAGCGCGCTGATGAGGATCACCTCCAGCCGGTGGCGCTCGGCCATCACCGGCACGTCGGCGGCGGCCAGCTGCTGCGTCAGGCTGCCGAGACGCTCGCGGGCGGCGGCCGGATAATGGCCCGGCACGCTCAGCGCCGCCCGATAACTGTCCCACGCTGCGTCAGACGGCGCGGCGTTCAGCAGGGCCGCCTTCTCGGCTGCCGTCCCGTCCTGCATGACGAGGCCGGCGCGGGTCAGAAAGGTCAGCTGCTGCGTCAGCGCGTCGGCGCGGTCGGCGTGGCGGTACATTTCGCGCAGCGTCAGCGCGCCGTAGCTGCCGGCCAGTGCCACCACGGCCAGGGAGAGGATCATCATCCACAGCACGACGCGGCGGATGGTAAAGTGTCTGAGTAGCTGCATGAGGTTTCCCCGGTGTTGTTATTATATTGAATAATAAAAAGCATTATCATTTATTTTTAATTGCGCGCGTGATTAAGTTGCGCGCTACATTTATTTAACAGGATTCTGGCAGGAATAATTAAAAAAGGACACTCCCCGACGATAAAATTAAAGAATCGCGCTGCGCTAAATAATTTTCTAAACAAAATAAGCATGACATAAGACCAGACAGCGCCTATAGTAAGCGCCATAAGAAAGTTTTTAATCATTTTTTCCTTTCGCAGTTATTGCCTTTTATAACGGTTCGTTACCGTCCACTTTATCTTTATAATTTCGCACCGGAACCAGGCCGGGGCGGAGGAACTCATGCTGATGAATCTTAACGGCGACAACGATCGCCGCGCGCGGGCGCTGAAAGCGCTGCGCAGCCCCGATGAAAGTCGCGATGACGTGCTGCGCAAGTTTGTCCGGCTGGCCAGCCAGGCGCTTGGCATCCCCGGCAGCTTTATTTCAGTGCTGGACGACGAGCACCAGCACGTGCAGGCCGCACACAACTTCGCCCTCGCGCAGTCCTCGCGTGAAGACTCCCTCTGCCGCCACGCGGTGGACAATGATTGTGCAGTGGTGGTGCCCGACACCTGGCTGGACGCCCGCTTTGTGACGCATCCGCTCATCACCGGCGCGCCCTACATCCGCTTCTATGCCGGCGTGCCACTCAAAAACCGGGAGGGGATCGTGCTCGGCACGCTGTGCGTCACGGACACCGCACCGCACCCGTTTGGCGCCGGGCAGGTCACCACCCTGAAGCTGCTGGCCGCGCTGGTGATGTCGTTTCTGGAGGCCTGGCACTCCGCCGGGTTTGCCGATCCGGTCACCGGCCTGCCCAACCGCCAGCGCCTCATCCGCGACCTGCAGTATCTGGCCGCCTCCGGTGACCGCGCCCGCCGCCGGCTGGTGCTGATTGACTGCATCGACATGCCGCGCGCCTACGAGCTCGCCCGCTCGATGGGCATGGCCCCGGTGGAGAGCCTGCTGAAGGACGTGGCCACGCTCCTGCCGCTGCGCCTGCGCCCGTCGCCCGGCGAGCTGCTCTACACCGTTGCCACCGGGCGATTCGCCGTCCTGACGCGCGACGACAGCCACATGAGTGCGGACTGGGTCGCGGGGCGCCTGGAGGGGATCAGCGCCGACCTGGGCGACGGCATCGCCGTGGCGCTCAGCACCCACGCCGGGGAGGTCACCTTTACCACCGGCGACGTGACGGCGCAGGAGGCGCTGCGCCGCGCGGTCAGCGCGCTGCACGAAGCCATCGGCCGGGGCGTGCCCGCCATGCGCTTCAGCGAGGCCAGCGACGCGCGCCACACCCGGGACTTTACGCTGATGAACGACCTGGCCGCCGCGCTGCGGGAAAATAAAGGGCTCTGGCTCGCCTTCCAGCCCAAGATCTGCCTGCACAGCGGCCTGCCGGTGGGGCTGGAGGCGCTGGTCCGCTGGCGCCATCCGGTCCGGGGCGAGCTCTCACCCGCGCTGTTCCTGCCGCTGGCCGAGCAGACGTCACTGCTGAGCGAACTGACGGCCTGGGTCACGGACCGCGCCATCGGCCGCCTGACGCGTCTGCGCAACAGCTGCATTCAGCTTCCCGTCACCATAAACGCCAGCAGCCGGGACTTTGCGCGCGAGGGCTTTGCCGACGCGCTGGAGGGGAAGATGATAAAAGCGAAATTATCCCCTTCCCTGCTGGGCATTGAGTGCCTGGAGACGGAGCGGATTATTGAAAACCCGGCGGCGATGCGCGGGCTGGAGATGCTGAAGCTGCGCGGGTTCGGGATTTCGCTGGACGACTTCGGCACCGGCTACAGCAACATCAGCTACCTGCGGCGCATGCCGCTGGACGTCATCAAGCTGGACCGCACGCTCATCAGCGAAATCTCCTCCGATACCGCCTCGCGCATCATTGCCCGCAGCATTATCGCCATGCTGAAGGACCTGGACTACACGGTGCTGGCCGAAGGCGTTGAGGATGCCGATACGGTTACCGCGCTCACGGAGTACGGCTGCGACCAGGCGCAGGGCTTCTTCTATTCCCGGCCGCTGCCGGAGCCGGAGCTTGACGAGTGGCTGTCGTGGAAGCTGCGCGGCCAGTGCTGACCCGCCGCCCCCCGGTTGACAGCCCTCAGGCGGGCGTCCTGTAGCGTCTGAATCCCTCCGGCCCGGCGACGATGACCGCGTCACGGCCGGCGCCTTTGGCTTCATAAAGGGCCTCGTCGGCGCGACGCAGAAGCGCTTCCCGGCTGCCACAGTCGGCCAGGGACGCCACGCCGGCCGACACCGTCATGGCCCCGACGAACGGGAACATCGTGGTGCTCACCACTTCGCGGATGCGCTCCGCCGTCCGGGCCGCATCCTCCAGCGCCGTCTGCGGCAGCAGGAGAATAAACTCCTCGCCGCCGAAGCGGCTGACCACGTCTCCCGTGCGGCAGGCCTGCCGCAGCAGGCCCGCCAGGCTGACCAGCACCGCATCGCCCGCATCGTGGCCGTACCAGTCGTTAATTTTCTTAAAGTGGTCGATATCAAGTGCAATCACGCACTGCGAGGCATCTTCGCGGCTCCTGTCCGCCAGCAGGGTAAAGCCACGCCGGTTGCAGAGCCCGGTCAGCGGGTCGGTCATGGCCTCGTCGCTGAGCGCGGCCATGTGGCCTGCCACGGCGTGGCGGTACTCCTCCACGGCCTGCTTCAGGCGGTCGGCCTCAAAGTACCAGGCCTTCACCGACGCCAGCGACGCATCATTTCCTCCATCCCGCACCATGCCCGCCAGCGTCTCCAGGGGAGAGGCAATGCGCCCGGCCAGCAGGGTCACCACGGCGACCGTCAGGATAACGATGACCAGCAGGAACCACAGGGCGTTTTCTGCCGTGCGCACCATGATATGCCGGACCGTCTCAGAGGTCCCGGCGATAAAAATGTTCCAGTCCGTTTTATGCAGGCTGGCGTAGCCGGTCAGGAACTGCTGCCCGTCCGCCACCGAGCTGAACCGCCCGCTGTCCGTGGTGGCCAGCCGCTTGCGCAGCGCGGAGTTCAGCGCCATTTTTGTTCCCACGCGGGACGGATCGTGGCTGAAGATGATGAGGCCGTCATTGCTGACGATGCTGACGGTGGAGCCGCGGGCGTAGAAATGCTGGCTCAGGATGTCGCTCAGCATGCTCTGCTTTTTGAGGTAGATGGTGCCGCCAATGTAGCCCAGGTAACTGCCGTCCGGCGTGAAGAGCGGCTGCGACAGGAACACCACGTAGTTGCCCGTCGCCGAGGTAAAGGGCGACGAAATAAACGGCTTCTGCGTGGCAATAGCCTGCCGGCTCGCGTCGGAATGCAGCTTTACGCCAATCAGGCTCAGGCTCTCCGGCGAGGTCGCCGCGATGATGGCGTCACGGTTAACCACCACCACGGTATTAAAAAAGCCGGACTGCAGCCGCAGGCGATCGGTCTCGCCCCGCAGCAGCCCCGGATCGGTCAGGCCCTTAATCTGGCCGGCGCTCCAGGCGAGCTCGCGCTGCGCCGTGGCGAGATAACGATCGGTGGTGT
The DNA here is from genome assembly GCF_009830025.1 of Pantoea sp. Taur. Taxonomy (NCBI): domain Bacteria; kingdom Pseudomonadati; phylum Pseudomonadota; class Gammaproteobacteria; order Enterobacterales; family Erwiniaceae; genus Pantoea; species Pantoea sp. Taur. The sequence continues at coordinate 51,459 of NZ_SZZZ01000025.1, read as the reverse complement.
CGGCCAGCTTGCGCGCGTAGGCGATGTTGCCCTCAAGCAGGCTGTCCTCAATGTTGCCCTTCTGAAAAATCAGCAGCGAACCGAGCAGCAGGCAGGCGGTCAGGATCACCCCGCCGACGGAGAGTGAGATGAGAAGCGTGCGGAGGCGGAATTTTTTCAGCGGCATGGCGTCAGGGGCCCGGTTAAGGTGTCATCAGAGTGTAACGCCTGCGGCCCCGGTCAAAAGGCAGAACAGCGCACCTTTTCTGTACCGCACGGCGGGATGGCGGGAGCCGGCACGTCCGCGCCAGCTTAGCGCACTTCCTCCTTCCTAATGCAACTTAATCTGATAATTCCCTGTTTAACGTGATATTCATGGATTAATGTCACGGAAAATGATTAATAAAGCGGTGCCGTCTCACCACGGCACAAATCAACGATTAGCCCGTGAAGGCTTGCGGGCATTTTTTTTATCGTGCCGGACGTTTTATTTCATGAAGGCGGGCCGGTGCCACACAGATAAAAGGGATATACTCCCCGCGCTGCACACACAACGCGTCTGCACAGCAAACGAAGAAAGCTGACGTCTCCGCCTTCCGGACCTGACTCAGGTCCGGACGGCCGGAGGCGTATTGTCCGGTATTTACGGAACGTCCTGACCGCGCACCCGCGCGGTTTTTTTTCGCCGGCGGCGCACAGGCGAACTTATGCACCCGTGCGGTGGATAACCCTGTGGGCAGGGTGCATACACCATCGGCCAGGGAGCGCACCATGCCCGACGGCGGGTGGCGTACAAATTTCATACAGGTGGGCCGTTCATGAACAAGATGCTGCTGCTGTTAGTGCTCATGGCGCCCCCCTTATGGGCGCAGCCGGCAGCCTGCACTCCCGGCTCCGGCACCTGCATCACGGCTTCGGAGGATAAAAACGTGTTTCTGCACGCTACCTGCGATGACGACGGAGCGCTTCTGATTTCGCTGGAGGCGCCGCACGGCAGCCTTTCGGATGCTGACATACATAACCGCGCAGGGCAGGACGGCGGCGGATGGACGTGTGCCAGCGGGGCCCTGCGGGGCCACTGCAACATTCTCTACGCCCGGGTGCCCGGCGCCATGCTGGACATGCTGTCCGGGAGTGCGGGCCGCGAAGTCCGGCTGTCCGGCGCCCTGCCGGAAGGACGCCCCCTGCATTTTTCTGCCGCCAGCCTGCGCCTCTGGGCTGGCGCCCTGCCCGCGCGCTGCCACTGAGCCCTGCCCCCCGGTGATCGCGGCCCGCACTGCCAGGAATCCTCTTATTCACGCGCGCCCGGTTGCCTTAACGGCAGCGGCGGTCTTTGCTTAAACCACTGCGGGTATACAGCAGGTTAAGCGGAGAAGAAACGCCATGGGTCCCGTACGCTGCCGGCGCTGCTGTGCACCTCTGACCACGGAGGATCGTTATTATTTTATCAGCCACTGTGAGACCTGCGACACGGACATCCGGCATCAGGCGGGTGAGGCACACACACCCGTAAAGTCCCCGATGTACGTGATGAGGGGCGTCTTTTTCTTATTGCGCCGTTACCGCCATATCCGGACGGCCGGGCGCTGACCTCTCGGCGGAGAAGTGACTTCTGCCAGGAGGTGGCTTTTCAGAGGAACCGAAACGATTCGGATATTAAGAAAATACGCATCCCTGCGTGATTTTATTTATTTCCGGATTGTTAACAAAAGGTAGGTTACAGGAACCCCCGCATCATTTTAATATAAGACCAGCTTGTCATTCTTTTAATAAACTTTTTCGGGCAGGTGAATTTCCTGCCCTCCCAGTCAAGATTAAACCACTGAAAATCATCATCCTTTATCTTATCTATCATACTTAAAGCCTGCTCTGGCGTCCGGAAAGCATAAGCCTTCATCACGCCTTCACGGGTGCACAAATCAATGTGAACCATATAACCCCCGGGTGAAAAAATATTGTGATTTCATATTATTTTAATAACACGGTCATAATAGACCTGTTTTCTCACGGTGCGTTATTTATTTTCGTTATGATTGCGTAAAAAAGGCGCTCCTGAAAAGTTGCATAAAATACCTGATTATATTTGTGTTAAATAAACAGGAATTCTGATGGCAAAATTCCTGGTCATAAATTAAATGGATCTAATCACGTTAAATCAGATTAACGCATAAGATCATGCTGCATGCTCATCAGACATATGCCTGCACATCCGGATAACCTACCCGCTGCGGCGCATGAGTTCTTTCAGGACTCCGGCCCAGCTCACGTCCTCCGCGTTCTTGCGGTTGTGGTGCAGAAATTCGGCGTGATGAAGCAACTGCTCGCCCATTTCAGCAAGTCACCCCCTTGATTAAGGATAGCGTTGCATCGAGCCATTGAACTCACAGCCAGGAGCGGACGTCAGTATCAGGCGCCGGAAAAAGGGCATACCGGCGCTTTAAGTAAGAGGCCAAAAGTTTGAGTAAGGCACACATGTCTTTAACTCAGACAATGGAAAGCGTCTTTTGAAAAACTTTCCGTTATTGACCCAACCATATAAAGCCATGCCATTTTCACATTCGAGCACAACCATTGTAATTCTTCTTTTTCGACGCCGAACAATTGTGCCCACTTCCATCGTGTTGATGCCTGTCTGGAGAGGCCTTTCCCATCTTCATGTCTGTTTGAGAGTACCGATCTGACAATAAATTCGTTACTCTTTTTTAGTTCGTCAATTTCGGGCTGAATTTTCCCAAAAATCGCATCCCTTCCAGGATCATGAAAATGCTTATTGCCATTGTTCGTGGGCTTTCATCGCACCGAAAAAGCTGCTGCGTCTGACCTCTGCATAATATTCTTTCCAACTGATTGATTATTTTGTTGAATTTATGATGAACCTTACTTTTTACTTCTGCATCACCCGGTAGAAGTTCACTGGCCGCGGCAATGGTAAAACAACCTTTTTCTCCATCAGGAGAAGATGATAAAAGCGCTACAAATTCTAACGTTTCGCGCAATGCCATTTCTGGAGAAAACTCCGCATCGCGTTCTGCTGCTCTGGAAGCACCTTCATCCATGTATTGCTGTAAGGCCGCGAGATAGATTGTGCGTTTATCAGGGTAAAGCTGCTTATAAATACTGGCACTTGCAAGGCCAGAGGCTTTCATTAGGTCTGACATTGATGTTGCCCGATCTCCGCGAACCTGACGCGTAAATGACGCGCGTACCAGCTGCGTCACCACGTCGTCCCAGCTCCATTCCTTATCATCCGGGACTGGCAGCTCGACGCAGCTCGCGTCCGCACCGATGATCCGGTTCCCGTGGTGATAAAACGCTTCGTCGTCGTTATCGAGACGGATAAAAGTGTATTGGCCCAACACGCGGATGATGTCGTTCTGCATCACGGGTGCCAGCGCGAAAGGTAAGTTAAGGGGGTTTGCGATGCTCATGGCTGCACCTCCAGCTGCTGGCATACGGCACGCATAAAATGCGGCCATTTGCTGAACTTCATTTTTGGAACGCGCACGCCACACCCGCTGTTAAAGCCTTTTACAAATGCCTGTGCCTATGCCTGTGCGACGATTTGCGGGTCAAAATTCATAACTTCTCCTTAGTGCAGATTTTGATGAGGCAGCCAGTTGGGCCGGCCGCCGTGAACGAAGCAGGGGCTACCCTGCTTTTTTTACGCCTGAACAGCAGCTGTTGCTGCCGCGCTATCCTTCTTCAGCTCTTCGGCCAGCCACTGGCTGGCGTTCATCTACGCTTTCTCGCCGTGCTTTCCAAAATGGTTCAGTGCCAGATGACCGGCTTTTGTCAAGACCTCCAGAATGGAGGCAGGCAGGTTAGATTCAGGCACATTCATCGCCTGAACCCTTACGGTTTTTGCCATGTCATGCAGCTCAACCCAGAAAAATTCACGGCGCACGCTCAGTGCCAGCGTCTTATCGTTCAGGCCGGTCAGAGGTTCCAGACGGTCATGCAGCGTCTTACTCACACCGCTGCGGTTGATATCAGTACGAAGCCCGCGGGCTGCTTCATCTTCAAAGTTAAAAGCGCGGCAGATAAGGCAGCCTGACGGCTCGCGGCCCGGCTTGCCGGGGAGCCGAAGGGGGCCATGTTTTTGCTGTTGCTGTTAAAGCATATTTTTATGCGGCGGGAAGTCCGAACTGACAGGAGAAAGACTAAAGCTAAACCGGGCCGATAGATTATGGCCATACACATCCGGGCGGAGAGGACCGGTGCGCCAGCACCGGTTTTCCCGGCCCTCAGGGCGGCAGTATTGCCATTCGGGGCTGGCAGAAAGCACAAAGTAAAACCGCGCCAGGCGGCGCGGTGTAGGGTGATCTTTCGCAGGGTTACTTGCCGGGCCGATCTTGTGCGGAAGCGGCCAGCACGCCCGGATGCAGGTGCACGCCGGAAACGTCTGTGGTGGCACGCGCTTTGTGCAGATCGCAGGCGGCCTGCATGGATAACCAGAGGCGAGCCGCAATACCCAGCCCCGCCTCCAGTCGCACCGCCATTTCCGGGCTGACTGATGCCTTACCGCTGGCGACCTTACTCAGCGCCGCTGCTGATACGCCCAGCTCTTTCGCCAGCACGCGCAGGCCGATGTTATTATCTTCAATGTACTCGGTGATCAGGCCGCCCGGATGCGGGGGATTGAACATGGCCATCAGTGGTAGTCCTCCAGGTTGAGAATATAGGCATCACCGTCCGTGAATTCGAAGGTGATGCGCCAGTTAGCCCTGACCGTGATGGAAAACAGGTTTTTCCTGTCGCCCTTCAGGGGGTGAAAACGAAAGCCCGGATAGTTTCTGAATTCATCCGTGGAAAGCGCCTCATCGATGACCAGCAGGCGAAGCCGGATGCGTTCCGCGTCCTTTGCCTGTACGCCGCTGATATCACCTTTCTCAAACAGCTTCTGTAATCCTTTGTGCTTCCAGCTTTTAATCACTTTTCGGCTCCGCGTTTCCTGTTAAGAAACAGTATATCATATGTTTCGTCACGAGAAACACTCTGTGTTTTTATTTTTCATCGCCCTGAGAAAGGATGCTCCTGGGCGTCAGCTTGTTTGGCACCAGCCAACGGTTCATGCCCTTCTGCGCGCTGTCCATGTGCAGCGATCGCAGGTGAATTTCTCCTGCCACTTCGCAGACAACGTCTCCTGCATACGGCTGCAGGGTTTCCAGACCGTTCAGCGACGGAAAGCGCTGCGCCCACGCGGCGATCATGTTCTTCATATCGTTTTCCGGCACGCTGTCACACCAGGCGGCTATCCACAGGTGCACCACGCAGGGCGTGCCGGGGTAAAAGCGCAGCAGCTGTTCGGCCCAGCTGGCAAGCGGTGAGAGGTTGATTCACGATTACTCCGGTCTACAGGTTGCACGGCATCAGCGCCGTGACGTCACGGCAGCCGGGCTATGGCGCAGGACGCAGGGTCGAAGGACGAAACCGCACGCGCCGCCTGAGCGGACTGAATGTCCCGCGAATGGCGGGGAACGGGTGAGTCATGAGGCGAAGCCTGCCTTGCGGACGAAGCGGCCCGGCTAAGGTGAAGTCACGGCGCAGCCCGACAGGCGGAGGGAGGTTGCATGTATTTTTTGTATGTTTTAATACGAATATGACTGCGCTCATGAAAATCGGCCGGCAGCCGAAGATAAGATGTACACAACAGACAACTGCGAGTCACTACTCATGGCCAGAGCCCTGCCCCCGACCTATCTTCCTGTTTCCCCTTCCTGCCTGGCAGAAAAGCTCCGCGAAATTGCGGACATGCTGGAAGTCCGCAGCCCGTTTATCCGCGCGGCAGAACGGCACTGCGCCACGGGAAGCCGCGGCGAGCCTTTAACGATTATCCGCATCGAGATTCAGGAGCAACCTGAATAAGTCAGATATTTACGGTTAAACTAAGGCGGATGACTGGCTCACGCAACTCTGTGCGCAGGGCCATATCAGTGCGGCCCCTTCCCGGGGCTTAAATTATTTTATGCACCGGGCACTTAAATATAAACTCGTACGACTCGCCTCTACCGATTAACTGAATGTCAGGTGACATCGTATATACAGGACGCCAGGTCCGGGAAGCGCCGCTTCGAACAAAAAGATTTATATTTAAGCACAGCGTCAGTGTGAAAGTGGCAGCATATTTTCGCTTCGGCAATCAGTCAGTCATTGGAGACGGAAAAAATAAATGAGAGAGTTAATGAACATATTCTCTGCAGGAAGCTCGTTATTGAGAAAAACCATTGCGTAGATCCTCTGGCTTTACTGCACCTGAACAGGATTTAGCAGTCTGCCTGCGGGTGCGCCCTTTCGGAATCGGATGCGCATTACATGCACCGTGCTTCTGACAGTACGAGTTACCTGCTCTGACCCGGGTGCAGGCCAGAGTGAGAGATATTTTCTCAGGATAGAATTCACAACATCAATATATCAGAAAAATATCAGCCACTTATAATAAAATGAAAAGATTCAATTTATTTACCCTTATTAATCCATAGCCGATAACTATGCATCTTATTTAAATTCCGCTACGCCATTTGCTATAATAAAGAGGTAGTTAAAATTGTTCTCATCCTTTTTTAAGCGAGGTATAACCGTGTTGTACAGCAAAGACATGACCGGTCACGCAGTTATTGGTGAAGCAGCAGTCAATCTTGCCGTGCGTGAAGAGGAAATATCCGTTGATGCTCTCCTGACTGAGCTGAACATTATGCTTAAAGCAGAGAAAATCAGCACCCGCAGCCGGCGCATCAGCGATGCCATCAGCTGGCTGCGCGACTTCCGGACCGTCGGTGCGCGCGGGAGTGCCGATAAGGAGTGGATGCTCTCTGATGCAGACAGCCACAGTGCCGGCGGCGAGGCCACCATTCGCCTGCAGGCTGATGATGAAGATGAAATGAGATAACCACAAGCTTCAGGAGCGGGCGCTTAGCGTCCGCCTTCACCTGACTTTGTAAGATGACCGCCTGCGCGCGCCATCATTAACGAAGCGCACCCCAGCCGCCTTTTAACCTATAATTTCTCTGTCATCGGGTACGTTCTGCAGATGCAGGGCTCCCGGCCACACAATAACAATCCGCCACACCACTTTTACCGCCGTCATCCGCTCAGGATGCTCCGGCAGGGACCTTCACAGCATGAAAAATACCAACTCAGTGACCACAATCCGCGCCCGCCTGCAGAACAGCGGCGACGCGCTGGCGGCTGAAAGTCAGGAGCTTGAAGAGGCAATACAGTCGATTCTGGCCTCAGGCGGACAGCTGACCAATAAAACGCTCATCATCCACGTCATTCGCGACCTTGAGCAGGAGCGTGACGCGCAGAGACAGGCGGTGCTGCGCAGCGTGCTGGAGCTTATCGTCAGTCACACGCCGGACGACGCCGGCGGGCAGGCCTTATAACGCCTGCGCGACAGGGCTAATTCAGTTAAGTTTGGCGGCAAAAATCCGGATGGCCCGGCTGCAGGCCTCGCGCATGGCCATATCGGTACCGGACTCCTTCAGGCGCCACAGCGTGCCGATAAGTTCGTGCGGGCTGACTGTCCCGCCCCTGTGCAGTACCTGCCTGATGGCCAGCCCGATGGCTTCGTGCATCAGTTCCTGTATTTCATTTTCGGTTTTCAGATGCGCTCCGCTTATTGGGGATATACACAGTGTATCGCGATAAGCGGCGCGCAGATATAAGCACCAGAAAAAACCGCCCGGAGGCGGTTAAATCAGCGGGGTGGCGCCCCGGTCGGGCGGAATGTCCCTGTCGCCGCCCGGCACCTCGTCTTCATGACCGGGCGCCGGCCCGTGGTCCGGCAGCGGGGTCGCATCGTCAGGCATCGGCTGGTCAGACATGCTATTTTCCACCCTTCTGCTTCATGGTATCGCTGTCCCTGGTGTCTTTTTTGTTGCCCGCGGGCAGCTTGCTGTGGTCGGCGTCTTTGCCTTCCTTCACATTTTTATCGTTACGGTCAGCCATGGTTACCTCCGTCACCCGGTATCGGGTAACGTTAAGTTTAGTCGCGTGACGGTACCGGAAGGTGAACAAATATCCGGTCTGTGACTTAAGCGTAAAAACCGCTCATTACGCGGGCGGTGAAAGCGAGGCGTCCCGCGCTTCAGTCATGCTGTCGTCCACGCACAGGCGGCAGATGCAGGCCCGCATCTTCAGCTGCTGTGACGCAATCTGATACGCGTGCCGGTAGCTCACGGCCGAGCCCAGGAACTGACGCTCCGGGTGGCCCTCCAGGCACACGCAGCCCTTCACGTGCAGCTGGTCCTGCTGCTCCATTCTGAGCAGATAATAAAACTGCCACATAAGCGGCCTCCTTCCATGATAAAAGGAGCAATGTATGCCTGAATATATAACGGTGGAATTAATTTCTGATGCGATTTAAGCGCGGGATATGCGGAGAGCGTCGTCCCTGACAGGTTCTCCGGCCGGTACACGCCTGAGCGCGACCGCTGAGGTCATCTTCATCGTCGTCTTCCGGCCAGAGCCGGACTACGTCCTCTGGCGTCAGTTCTTCTCGTCGTTCAGGCCGGCAAGGGTCTGCAGGTACGGCACCAGCCGGACGGCCTGCTCCGGCTCGTGGAAGCTCTTCAGCCAGCTTCTGGCTTCGGATATTTCAGTGAGCCGGTTATCGCTGCCGCCGGCCTCCGCCATGTGTCCGAGCTCGGCAATAAGCGATTGCACGCTTATTTCCTTTTCGCCCAGCGCCAGGCTCAGTGCCGCCTCGCCAATAATGACGTGCCCTTTCCCGTCGTGTTGAATAGACAAATTTACTACCTCCATTTCACGTTGATGACAGCCTCACGTCACACTGTAGTCGCGGAGGGTGAAAGCGCCCGGAGGATGTTCTGAAAACCCCTGTTCCGTAATAATTTATTTCATCAAATGTGATTACAGGGTTCCGCGCGCGGCGAAGATTCTTGTTGCAGGCAAGCCCTGCTATTCATTCCGCATCACACTGTGCCCGTTACCGGTCCGGTTTGAGAAAGTGCGGCCGGCTGCTATGGTGCCCGTGACAATCTGCGGCAATACGGAGCCTGTAATGCTTACAACCATAATTTACCGGAGCCACCTCGCCGATGACGTGCCCGTCAGCATTCTGCCGGGTATGGTGGAGAAGGCAACGCTGCTCAACGCCCGCCATCAGGTGACGGGCATCCTGCTGTTTAACGGCACGCACTTCTTCCAGATCCTGGAGGGCCCGGAACAGGGCGTGCTGGACATCTACGGCCGCATCTGCGCCGACCGGCGTCACCACAACGTGGTTGAGCTGATGCGCGACTACTCGCCGTCGCGGCGCTTCGGCAACCACGGCATGGAGCTGTTCGATCTGCGCCATCACCCCCGCGGCAGCGTGCTGCAGGCGGTGCTTGACCGCGGCACCTCTAAGTACCGCCTGACCTATGACGATCGCGGCCTGCAGTTTCTGCGAACCTTCGTGGAGGCCCGGGAGAAAGAAAACTACTTTGAGGTTCTGCCCGCCGACTACTGGGACTTTGTGCCGGATGAGAACGGGTCACCGGCCCCCGCCGCGGGCGTGACCTTCCGCCCGGTGGTCGACCCGCTCGGCCGCGAGGTCACGGCCCTTGAGGCCATACCCGATGATGCGCCGGAGGGGCTCTCCGGCGATGCGATGTACGTATATAATCTCGCTGCGGTCACCGGGGCGCTGCACAGAGCCGGCAGGTCATGCCCTGACGACATGATGCTCTACCTCAGCATTCTGCCCGGGACGCTGGTATCCGTTCCGGATGCCGTTGGCCGGATTGTCCGCGCCATCGACAGCGCTGAACTGGTGCCGCAGCAAATCATACTGGGCGTCAGCGAGACGGAGGTGATTTCTCAGCTGGAAGCATTTTCCGCAGCGGTGCGGCAGCTGAAGCAGGCCGGCATCAGCCTCTCTGTCGATAACTTCGGTGACGGCTCCGCCGGGCTGTCTCTGCTGGCGCACGTCCAGCCGGACCGCGTACGCATCGGGGCCGCGATCGTGCGCAATATTCACCGCAGCGGACCCCGCCAGGCGGTGGTGCACGCGGTGCTGCGCTGCTGTTCTGCGCTGGAGATTAACGTCATCGCGGCGGGCATCGAGCAGCCGGAAGAGTGGATGTGGCTGGAGGCGGCAGGGGTCACTGATTTCCAGGGCGCGCTGTTCACCGCAGAGGGGGCGGCCGTGGCCTGGCCGGAAACCCGCGAGGCCGTCTGAGGCGCAGGAACAGAACAGGGGCCCCCGGGCCCCGTATGATTAACAGGACGCGGCACGGTGAGGCGGAAGCTGCGTGGCCATAACGGCCGCGGGCACATCAGCCTTTTCCTGCCGCAGGGTTCTGCCGCGGTTGGCCTTTTCAAGCCAGGTGCGGAAATGCGTCATCATGGCCGCCGCATGCTGCGCGTCCGGCGTGCGGTAAATCAGCAGCCGGCTTTTGGTCTGGTTTGAGAAGTCGAGGGCATAAATCTCGATGACGGCCTCGCGCTGCTCGCTTTCAATTGCTGTGAAATGCATGTCGGGCCAGCGGTTCACCTTCAGCATAAACTCACTTAAAATCATTTTTTTTCCTCTTATTGTTTTTAAAATCGGTACTCTTTTCACTGGTCCGCCCAGTGTAGAATGGGTTGCGGACTCTGCAAGCCGTCAGCGAGTTATTAAGCGTAAAGGTTTCGTAATCTCCCTGTTTTCAGCACCGGAGATAACTGCAGCATGCGCCAGCAGGAGATATCCGGCAATCTGCCGGTGGGCTATCAGTGCAACAGGCAATAACACACAGGAGAGGCAACCATGCTCAGCGAAAACAGGCTCCGTCACATCGCCGGCGATCCGGACAGCCATGACGCGGAGGCCGTCGCGATGGCGCAGGAGATCCTGCAGCTGCGCCGCACGCTGGGCGCGCCCTGGGCCGTGGTACAGCCGCTGGGCGAGCTGTATGTGGAGGACGGGAACGCGGCCATGATCTGGCCGGCGAGTCTGGCGGAGCGCGGCGACGTCTGCCTGTACCGCCTGGAGAAGCCTTCTCCGGTGGCGGAAACCGCCCCGCCCGCAGCAAAGCAGCGCGGCCGCAGAAAGAAATTACCGGCGCCGGAGTAAGGTATTTTCAGGACAGCATGCCTCTGCCGGACAGCGCTGACGCTGCAGCGCAAAAGTTTTCTACAGGTTCTTCTCCCCCGTTAATGTCCGGACCCGCTGCGCTGTGGTAAGCTCTGCGCCCGAAACCTGCTGCCGGAAAACCCCATGAAAAATGACTTTGAAGAAAAAATGGCCGACATCATGATTGGCGAGGCCGTCACCGCGCTGCTGGAAGAGGACATCGCCATCAGCTGGGCCGTCCTGACGGACCGCCTGCGGGCGGTTATTGAGCATGAAACGGATGAAGACCGCGTTCGCGCAGGGCTGCGCGCCATTGAAGAGGTGCGGCGGGAAATGCAGATTCGCGCCTCTGAAAAGACCGGGGTGCACGGCACTGACGGTATGTCAGCGCAGAAGCTTCACTGAAGTCACCCGGGGCGCTGCCGTATCCCCGGGGTCGCCTTTCTGATATACTGTATACTTATCCACCTTACGGACGGAGGTCATATGAACGATGACACCACCGCCGAAGATATCTACGCCGTTATCGGAACGGTCGTGGCGCGCCTTCTTAAGCCGGACCAGCACCTCACCCTTCACGAAATCACCAGCGCCCTGCACAGCATGGGCGAAGCGGCAGGCGCTGCCGGGATGCGCGAAAGCTGCGAACGCGCCGTCAGGCTGCTGGCTCAGCAGATGCACTGACCTTCAGATTCCTCCCGTTCTGACGATCACTCCTCGCGCAATGACGGTGACGTGCCACACTGATAAATGTGAAATCGTTTAAACCGGGAGATGCCTGTGAAAGTCTGGATTGCCGTAACCCTCGCCGCCGCCGTCAGCTGCTCCGTGTGGGCTTCACAGGGAGGGTTTGACTCACCGGCTGCGCTGTCTGCCGCGCACGTCACACAGCAGAAGTAGCCTCAGAAGCCTTCGTCGTCGGGCGTTTTGCCCACTACGATTTCCAGCGCGCTGCGCAGCACGTCAAGCTGGACCACGTCTGAGGTGCTCTCGAGTTCGGCGATCAGATAAAGAATGATCGCTTTGCTGGTGACCTTTTTGCCGTGAATAACGATGTCGCGGATGACGGCGTCCAGCACGGCGGTCTCGGCGGCCAGCGCGTCGCCGCCGCTGCGGAAGTGCTGGATGATGTCGGCTTCGGTGGTGGTGTGATGTTCGTTAAGCTGCATGATGTTATCCGTCAGGCCCTGCGGGCAAAAGTGGCCAGGCTCAGTGCCTTAAATAAAAACGGCCACCCTCCGGTAGCCGCGTCCTGCGGGCGTCCTGCCACTCTCCGCACTGGTCGGAGATACGTTCTTCAGTTTAATTATTATTACCGCCATCAGGGCCGGTCAGGGCACCGAATGCCAGCACGTCAGCGTCGCGGCTCTCACGCGACTGTACAAACTCACTCTGCACCTCGCCCAGCGCCAGGGCAATGGCTGCACGCCTTTCCGGATTCGTCTCGCCGCCGTTCATAGCGCGAAGCTGGCGTGCCACGCCGTCTGCGCTGATATCATCTTCGCTGCTCATCAGCGCGACCACCGCCTCGCCCAGCACAACGTCGGCCAGACGAGTTAAATCTTTATTATTCATACCCGCATCTTCCGGTTCGTGCCTTCCGGGCAGGATGGCAGGACGGCCATTCCGGGCGGTCCTGAATGCATGCTGCGGGTCCCGCCTCATAACACCGGGGTAACTCAGCGTTCAAACAGCATGCCGATTAGCGTCTGGTAATGACGCTCTTCTTCCTGATTCGCTGCCACTTCAAGGCGGCGCAGCAGTTTGGTGCAGATGGCCATACGGTTAAGGTTCTTGCCTGCGCGCAGGATTTCAACGACAATCTGCCCCAGCGTTTCCTGCTGGGTCGGCGCCGATGCCTTGCTGAAGTAATGCGCAATGTCGCTGGCGGAATCCGGGAATCTCGTATTGCTCTGACGCATGGTGAACCTCTCAATGGTTAAAATGTAGTCGGCTCTGTCTGACCGTAAAGTTATACAACTAAATCAAACTTGTACAGCAATTGTGTTGTTGTACAGCTTATCTTTTTGTGCAAAAAGTGCTAGATGTTACTAAACAGTAACTTATGTGAGTATCAGCGCGCGAATGATGAGCGGGTTAACGAAGGGGTTGTACAACAGTCAGAACAGCATGCTCAGCTCAGGGGCCGGGGTACAGGGAAGAAGCCTGCCCGGTATCATCCGAACAGGCGGGGGATGCCTTCAGTGCGCTGAGCCGCGGCCTGATGCGGTAATCCATCTCAGCTCGTCCCGGTTGCCCGGTAATGACTCAAACCTGCGGAGCCAGCGTTTCGCCCCTCTTATCTGCACGCAGCGCGCAGGATTTTCCTCTGCAGCGGCCATCTCAGCCAGCTCGCGGATAAGCGAGCCAACGGTAATGTCCGCATTATTCATCGCCAGATGAACTGCCGCTTCGCCAATAATCATCTGGTTCTGGTCATGGTCATTATCAGGCATGCTTTACTCTCCCTCCGCTTTATTACGGTATCTCAGTGTAGTCACTTAACGGACTGAAAACCGGTTCCGTTTAAATACTTTCCGCGCATTATCCCGTCAGTCAGAATTACGCTCAGCCGCACAGCAATAAAAAACACCCTGAATTCAGATGCATGACAGATTATCAGAGGTAAATATCGGAAAATACTGAATAAAACTTATGTGTAGTCTGAAATCGTTTTCATCCGGAGATGCAGCCTGAGCATGTGAATGTTTCGGGATTTAATCTCAGAAGAGGATTTAACATGGCCTGAAAAATATGGATGATAAGCATGCAGGTTACTGGCTATTAATATGCGCCACATATCAGAAAAATCAGGGGGTAAGCCCTGTTGATTATTCTCCTTTAACCTCAGAGATAATTAGGAAATAAAGATTCCCTAATTAAGCGCGCCGGGATAAAATTTACTTCCGGCGCGCGTCCGTGTGGTTTTATTTAAACTTCAGGTTTTGGGCTCCGCCGGCTGATAAGTCCGCCTTTACGACCGGCCTCGCGCGCGCGATCGGGACAGTTTTTGAAGTTACCGCCGCTGACGGCGCCGCCTTTGCTGCCCGCTTCAGAGGCGCGTGCCGGGTCGGCCGCGAAGTTTCCGGCTCCCCCGCGTCTTGCTGTTGTCATGATGTCTTCCTCAGTTAAAAGATGTCCTGTATTTCAGACGGTTATATTGTGGCACGTCGGTACAGGACTGCCCGCGTTCGGCACACTTTTTTTCAGGGGTATGACGGCGGACACGCATTACTGGGTGGCTGAACCTGAAATGCGGGCCCGCTGGCCCCTCACGCTTGCGACTTGAGCAATATGCGCCAGGCTGTGTGTGCGGAACGGCGCGTGACACCCCTCCGGTGGAGAGTTGTTCTGCAGGCGCGCCGTGCCGCATTCGTATTACTTCTGCGCAGCGTTCAGGGGGTGCGTGCTGATGACAACCCGTCGCCGCAGATGGCTTTCAGGCTCCGCGCCCCAGCAGAAGGCGGCCCAGTGGCCGCAGAACGCCAGCCAGCTGCGCACCGGGTGCAGACAGCCCGATTCACCTGTGCCGTCCCACACGTACACGTAGTGCTCCGGGTCGCGCAGCGCCCAGGCCACCATTCCCTCCCACATCACTTTTGCCGCGTTGGTCTGCGCGCTGTCGGTAATGATGATCGACCAGCGATGCAGAAAATGGCAGAAAAAACGCCGCGCCAGGCCGTGCACCGCCCCCTCATGCTGAGGCTGGCGGGTGCGCCATACCATAACCTGTATGCAGGCGCGCTCCGGCGAGGTGAAGTCTTCGGTTTCCTCCAGCCGCACCGCATAAACGGTCTCCGGATCACGCTCCTGCGTGATCAGCCTGAACTGTCGCTCTGCTCTGTTCTCCCAGAGGGTGTAGCCGAACGGCGTCACAAACCCGGGCAACGTAAAAGGCTCTGCGTCGCGGGCAAGAAAGGCGCGGGTATCGGCCCGGTTGGTGTCTTCCGGATTCAGCACCTGGCTGAAGCTGGTATCGGGCAGGGTAATGGGCATGCTGTCGTCCGCCGTTACTTTTCTGTTCACTTAGCCTCCCTGATAACCGGAGCGTTAATTTATACCGCTGAATTGTCTGCAATAACGGGTGGTGCTGTTTAAAAGATAGAGCACCGCAGGATTACTGCTGTACACGCGCCTGTGCATCGGTTACTTTGCGCCCGACCTCATTCACTACGCACGGGTATTTGATGCGACAGGACGGACTACCGCCGGAAAAAGAAGCCGGATTGACCGGCTATTTCAGCCAGGTCACTCACCCCTGCCAGATTGAGCTGCTGGGCCGCATCACCGTTGAAATCCTGCGTCAGGAGCGGCGGCTGACGCGCACCGCCTTGTGCCTGAAACTGATAGGGCGCCTCGACGGTGCCGACGATGAGGCCGAGAGAGAACACCTGAAGGTTCTTCTCAGAATGCTGTTTAATCGCTGAGCCTGAGGGGTAACACCGGGAGTTCACCGGTCACGAAACGTTCGTCCAGGGAAGAGAGCGTCAAACGGAATGCCGTGCAGTCATGGCGCATAACAACGGTTCGCAGATGCCGGTTACAGATCAACCAGACCTCGTCGCGGTCGTTGGAAAGAATGAAATACGCGTCAGACGTTTCCGAAGGATTAAAGCATCCCAGCGCCCTGTAGGCCGTCGTGAGGCTGAACCCGCTCAGCAGCGGCAGCGGCCGCGGGCCGCCCGGCAGTTCTTCCACCCTGAGATACAGCCCCTGTTCCATCCAGAGCATTGCCACCTTCGTAGCGCTTCTTCATTCTTCAGTAAAAGTTACGGTGCCGGGTGCCTCCCGGTGATTCAGAAAGGCTACCACCTGAATCGCGCTTTTGTTCCTGCTGTACCTGTGTAGCCTGGCCCCGTCGCATAGAGGGATTCACCGTGTTCAGAGCATAGCAGCCAGTCAGCTTTGTTTTCTGACATCACAAAAAATAGTGAAGCAGGACGTTATCTACTGCTGCACCCATTGAATCAAAAAACATGAATTTATTTTTCATAAAACTACCGGATACATTTGGGAGAATGTGATTCTGGTTAACAATGCTCGCCAATTGACTGACAAAGAGAAGGAATTAACTGAAATGATTATGCTGAGAAAAAGCCCGATGGCGGCCAGGTTGTTCTGATTAGTCAGGTCAATGGGGGGAAGCGGAAAACCAGCCCATTTTGGACCAGTAAGCACTTGTTCTGAAGCCAGATAATATCACCTCGACACTACCAGTGTTCCGCACTGGCCCCTGCTTCCGGACAGCTGCGAAGCGAAAAAATCAGGACAAATCGCCAGGTCTGGAAAAAAATCCCGGGACGGTACCCGGGAAAAAGATTCAGTTTCCATTACACCCAAATCCGGAGGAGTTCCGGACCGGAAATAACTATAGACAGAATAGAAGGCGTGTCAAAATTTTTCGATAAATCATGTTTTTGGCAAATGCGCATGGGATATTTTCTTTCAACATGCAGCAGGCTTACCCGGCCTTATGTATCTAAGCAATACATTCTTTTTTAAAACTTCGAACCCTGTACGCAATATCCTGAACGAATAGCACCGAGAGCCAACCACAATAAGCAGTCCCGCCCGGCAGACTTTGTGCGCAGACTACATGACTCACCGTCGCAATGAGCTGTTTTATTCACATCCATACAATCAGGCAGTACGTTACTCGTGGTCGGACCTTAGCTGTGAATACCTGACCCTGCCAGAATTTTTTTCACCGGGCTGTCATGATCCCCTCAGGCGACTACACTCAGATGCGCCTCACCGCCCTTACTCACCTGCAGGCACTTACCGGAGGCATCACCCTGCCCCGCCGCCGGTATGGAAGGTATATCCTGTGCATTGCATTAAGGTGTGAATGTGAATTCTCAGCCTGAAACCCTTCTGTCGCAGAAAAGACTGGCAGCGATAAGCTCCGGATTGTCAGTCTCAGTCCACGCCGGATTAATTAAATGTGTACTTCACGCTACCGCTATACCGGACGTGCTGACGCTCTGGAAAAATTATGCAAAGAGTTACCGCCCTGACGTTACTGAGATATAAGCACTGGATGGATGCCGGGATGCTCAGCGCCATTGCCGAAACGGACGCGCGCCGTTTCCGCGCTGAACACCGGGAAATGCTCAGGCTCATGTACCACATGCACGCCACTGACATGCTCATTCGTGCCAACCTGAAGGGGGAAGCGCCATCCCGGCCGAATATCAGACCGCGCAGGCCGCCTGAGCAGGCAGTCCTGGTGCCGTGCATGCTGGCCTGCTCCGGCTGGTTCATTGAATATGCGGCCGGCATGACGGCGGAAGCCTGGGATCGCCCCATCATTTATCAGCGCAGAGACGAAAAGATGGCGCAGACAAGCCCCCTCAGCCTTATCGAGCAGGTGATACTGCATGGTACGCGACACCGCGGCGCGGTGAGCTGGCTTATCAAAGCGTGTGGCATTCAGCCCCCTCAGGACGTGGTGTCACATTTTCTGCGTAAACAGCTGACGTCTTTCGACACAAGGGGCTGAAGGAATGGCGATAATCCCAAAGTTTTGCCGCAAATCCGGCCGTATCGGCAAAATCGGGCGAAATAAGGCATGAGGCCTGCTAATCAATTGCTGATGAAATTTCAGCAGAAAAGTTATCGGACTTACATCCGGGGGTTTCCGGATGAGAACATTCCGAAAAAAAGCGGCCTAATCTTAAATAACAATCTATGTAAATTATAGGGTTACGGATTAGGCAATGCGATGTTAGATTGGTGTGCGACATTAGCAGTGCTTAACCCCACCTCTGCGAGAGAGCGTTGTTCCGGCGTGAACAAACAGGCCCACTGATACTCATTAAGTGGGCTTTTTTTTGATAAAAATTTTTGCTCATTACGGTCAGTCATTTCAATTTTAATCCCCTCAGTTTCAGTGCCATTCTTCGTCTGCGTCACACAGCAAATAAGCCGTTTTGTCCTTAATCCGGGGTTTGGATGAGTTACATTTTTCACCGCCGCGAGCCGGAAGATAAAAAGATCATTGTGATAAATGAACAATGGCAGATTACATACTGGATGCTCACTTTACAGACTACGCAGGATAAGCTGGTGAAAGCTCTTAAAACGGTGGGCACAGACCCGGAAACCGTTAAGCGCTATCTCCTACACTGAGCTTTCTGACTTACCCACCTCCCGGTGGGTTTTTTATTTATATCGGGCCGCCCGGGAGTGCAGCGTGACTGAACCCGGACAGTTCCGGTGACACGCTCTTCGTAGTAAGTCAGGCTCGCTGGCTGGCTGTAAGGGCATTAGCCGGAAGTTGGATCAGAAACAGAGAACTCTGAGAAAACAGTTTAACCACAACGCTACTTCCTCTTTGTGCTCAACCCTGCAGGCCAGAATGGTGGGCACCCTCAACTCAGGTTTCAGTCGACTCTGTAATTTCTTGCGGCCATCCTGCCGCTTTTTCACTCACGGCGTTATGTTCACAACGAAAGCCTTTTTATTCCCGCCTGGCATGTCATACGTCGAAATCAGCATTCTTCCGAAAGCAAATGCATTTCTAAGGATTCAGAGTACACCGCCAGGACAACCATACCTGCAGACATGGCAGCTAACTGTAATTGATTACGTTTCGATAAAAGCAATCTCAATCGTCAGCCTGATTCAGGTCTTTTCGGGCAGGCTGACAGCCGTCGTATCAATGGCTGGAACCGGGACACAATATCAGCTGTTTTTTGCGGAAAAAATAACCCTACCGACTATGTTGATGAGAGAAGCCACAGGTGCAGCGCTGAGGGGATACGACCGCGTCGCATATCATGCGTGAACATACCCCCTGTCTCTGAGTTCGGGTAACGCGGTTATTTTATTCGGGCTAAGAAGAATCCCCCCTGCTGCTGAAAGCGCTCTGCCTGAGTGCCGTCATAGCGGGAATGTCCGGCACGCTTCTCCCACGCATACTTCGCACATGACAGTTCATACAGGGTTTTCCGGACGGTCATCGGGACAGTGAAACACCATAGTTGGGGGATAATAGAAAAGTGCAGTAATTGCACTTTTTCAGGTTTTTTCAAGAGGAGAGCACATGACAGGATGGCATCTGAGGCTGTGGCGCAGGAGTATGCTCTGGAGCCGGGAGCGCGCGGCGGCAGAGCTCGGCGTGAGCCTGCGTACGTACAAAAGCTATGAAAATGCAGAAGAGATTAAACGCTCGGTGGCACTGGCAACGGTGACGCTTTCGCTTACCGGTATGATGCCCGCACTCAGAACTCAGCAGCTGAGCGCAGAACGTCTGCTACAGCTCCTCGGCGAGATGACGGAAAGCGTCAGTACGGAAATCTGACCGGGCCAGCGTGAACTGACCGTGAACGAAGAACAGGAAACAGCGAATAAAAAAATCCCGGGCGGCTGGCCCGGGAGCAACAGGAGTAAGCACTTCCGGTCTGAGGCCGGTGATGTTGGATCCTGAGAGCATGTCAGATATTGCAATACGTCACACTGGTGTTGGCACGAGGAATAACACACGCGATAAGAATAGCGCCCGACGCGTTTTTATTTGCCAGGAAGCGTCTGATTTAACAGGGCGAGGTGCCGGTACGGTTACAGTTTATTAATCGCCCTGGTGAAATCGGGGTGAGAAATTCCGTACCGGCACTGGAAAATTTAGCATACTCACCGCGTTCAGGTATCGCGGTCTCCGGGTAGCGAAACGCCTTCCCGCCACAGCTGCCACATGGCCTGCCTGATGCTCCAGAATCCGGGCGAGTAAAACACGCGCCCAAGTTTCTCTGCGATGGCCGGCGTCACCGGCTTACTATCGCACAGCAGTGACCAGACATCCCGCTGTGCCAGACCGGATTTCAGACAAAGTGATTTTACCGTCATGTCATGTTCAGCGAGCAGGTAGGCCAGAAAGCGGCCGGGCGAGGTGCGGCCATCCATAGAGCCCAGGGGTCCGTGAGGGTGATAGCCCGAGCATAAGAGGACATCGGCAGCTGCACAAGATCTGTACCACAGATTGTGAGAAATCCGCTGCAAAACTCACACCGGGGGACAGAGGTGAGATTAAGGTGTGGCGAAGGTGGGATAGCAGGCTGCAGAAACAGAAAGGCCCGGAATAAATCCGGGCCATCTGGAACCAGTGTGGTGTCATCCTGACACCGAGCTTGCCGTGTCATTATAGCGGGCTTTAACAGAGTAATATGTCAGGACATAGAAAAGTTTGTCTTCCGGTAAGGTTTTAGAATGTCTTATACGCTTACCAGGGCAGATTTGGACCGCGTTATTCAGGCAGGGCCTGCCGTTTTAATGGTTCTTCCTGACCTAGAAGACGCCGGTTGGAACTCTGTTACTGGCATGAAGGTAAAGGGGATGAGTACGGGATATGTTTTTGAAAAAGCCCGGGGCGGACCCGGGAATAATTCAACGATTCACCTAACCATTACTGGATCTAAAGACACAGTGCAATAATCATGGCCTGTACGTACCGGCTGTCAAATAAATCCGCAAAATAAATCCGACATTTCATCCCTTAATGACCGTTACTCTGCGCTTTTACACCCCGCGTTTTCCATGCAAAAAAGTCCCTTCAGATACCCGGCCGGATGTTTCAATTTGTTAGTTTTAAAAATAATGCAGATAAATAACCTACAGTTTGTAGTGTGTATCCGTCAGGTTGGCGGGTAAAACTCACTAAGAGCAGACGAAACTAAGGATTAACTATGGTTGATAAATCAGAAGTTCTGGACCATGCCCAGGTAGTGGACGTTAACGGTGAGCACGTGGGTATCGTTGACCATTTTGAAGGCGATGACAAAATCAAACTGGCAAAAAGTGACCCGGAAGCCGGTGGCCAGCACCACATCATTCCTTTCAGCTGGGTGAAGGAAGTGGATGACAATAAAGTGATTCTTTCCAAATCCAAGGATGAAGTCGAGAGCGAGTGGCAGGCCGTCTAAGCAAACCGCCGCGGCAGAACGCCGCGGCAAACTTTAACGCTTTATAGTTATTACTGCAAAATCCCCTGGTACTGAACACATCATTTTTTCTCACGCATTTATATTCTGATGTACTCCCGTAAAATCCGCCATCTGAAACCAATATTTTATTTTTTGTCCATATGACAGATTTTTCTTCTGGTGAATGCACCAGTTGCGTCTACAGTGAATCCTGAGGTTGTTATTTTCCCGAAAAGGAGGATTTGCTGTGTTTTATCACGACGATGAGAAAGGCCATATCATTATCGGAGAGGCAGCGGTCAGCCTGGCGGTCGCCGGCCAGGACATTTCGGTGGAGTCCCTTATAAAGGAGCTCTCCGTAATGGCTGAAGGTGACGTCAGCGACGCGAAGCTTGCGGAAATCTTTGACGCCAGACGCTGGCTCCAGGGTTTTCGAAAGTACAGCAGTCGTGAGCAGGCCGAGCTGCACTGGATGACGATGACG
Organism: Pantoea sp. Taur; assembly: GCF_009830025.1. Taxonomy (NCBI): domain Bacteria; kingdom Pseudomonadati; phylum Pseudomonadota; class Gammaproteobacteria; order Enterobacterales; family Erwiniaceae; genus Pantoea; species Pantoea sp. Taur. The sequence continues at coordinate 30,017 of NZ_SZZZ01000025.1, read as the reverse complement.
GGCCAGGAAAACGACGGATAACACAACCAGGAACGTAGACCGGCTCCGGCCGTGACACGACGATGAAAGACCAGCCTCGTATCGGGCGCGCTCTGCGCGTGCCGGCCGGAGAAACTGTCAGGGACGACACCTCCGCACCACTTCAGCTACGCATCCCGTCCTATACCCCTCTGTTTTATAAGCATAAGCATTTTTTGCAAAAAAAAAGCATCACATCCTGCAACATATATCTGTACAGCTTTTATTTTTTTGTATAACTTTCCGCGCATCAGCACCCGAACACATTTTAACCGTCCCTTTTACGAGAGAATAATCATGCGCCAGAACAGCCTTAAACCTGAAACTGCGGGAGACATTGCCCGTTACTTTACCGAAGCAAAGCTTCCCTCGCAGCAGGAAACGCTGGGGCAGATTGTGGTTGAAATTCTTCGCAGCGGCGCCGCCCTGAACCGGCCGGCCATCTGCGCGAAACTGGTTCGCCGGCTGGAGCTGGCGGGCGGAGCGGAAGAAGAGCAGCACTACCGTACGCTAATCGGCCTGCTTTTTGGCCGCGAGCAGGCGGTCTGAAGCCCATCTGCTGCAGTGACCGCAGGTTTCATTTCATTGTGGATATCAAATCCGGTGCGGCCTGACCGGATTGAACATCAGCCAGCCGCGTAAGCGGCGGCCGGTACAGGAAGGTGCCCCTCTACTGACACCCGGAAAGCGGTATGTACAGAAATAAAAGCGAAAAAATAATGGATATTGCTATTGGTGAGGCTGTGGCCGGATTGCTCAGCGAGAACGCGCCGGTGTCCGGTACAACGCTGGCGGTCAGGCTGATGGAGATGGCGGCCGGCGAGACGCGCCCGGAAAGGGCTGAAGCACTCCGGATGGCGCTGGATGAAGTTATTGCCGCATTGCCGGCGACGCGCCTGCTGCTGAATCCCGAACTGCTGTTCCTGACCGAAGACAGGCCGCCTCCGGGCACCCGTCAGCACTGAATACCAGCATTCTCCGTCAGGCCGCGGAGGCAGGATGGAGCCTGCAGAAACGGGTCGTCACTGGCGACCTCAACCTTGTTTATCCCGGACGATGGGTTATGCAACAGAACACAACAGAACAAGACATCCTGCGGGCGCTCAGTGAACGTGGCGACCAGCTGGCCCCTGAAACAGAAGTTATCTGCGCCGTACTCGAAGGCCTCAGAGCCCGGGGTGGACGCGTGCTGCGAAAAGACATCATCCTAGCCCTTATAGCGGAGCTGGAGATTACTTCAGACGTAGTCAGGCTTGACGTCCTGCGCGGTGCGCTTGAGATCGTGGTGGGCTATCCGCACGACATTGATGATGAATAGTTAACCCTGCCGCATTTAACGCCCGAAACGCTTCAACCGTCTGACAACAGCCTGCTCTGCAGGCTTTTTTTCGTCTGGTGCCAGAGTGCTCAGGCGAACGTGAGCAGAATGAACGGGGTGAATGCGAAGCGCACTGCTTCGTACCAGGCCGGGCCCGAACGATCCCCCTTCATCACCGAGGCTTAAATCAGTGGATTCAGCCGCTGTGGGAGGCTGGCGATGAACTTAAACCGGCAGTGCGGCAGAATGAAGCCCGGCGGCGGAACGCCGGGCTGTCTGTGTACAGTCAGGAGGCGCCTCCCCGCGGCACCTGACCCGATATCATCATAAGCCCTGTGAAGGGATCCTGCCTGAAATAATATTTTTGCTGCCGCCTCAGCCAGATAAACGCTTTTCCTGACAGCGCGTCAGGCTTTCTCTTGCCAGATAAATGCCGCCCAATAATACTGTACACATAACCAGCATTATAGAGAGGAGGATTTATGCGCAATTTACATAGAGCATTCACACATTGCTACAGCCTTGCTAAGAGAGCACGGTTGTGAAACCTGCGGAATATGCACCCGGCCTGACGCTACTCTGGCTCCCCGTGTTCACACCGCGCATACGCGTACCACTCTATGCCGAGCCGTGTGCGGCGGGATTTCCCTCCCCCGCCGCCGATTATGTCGAAAAAGAGCTGGATCTGAACGAGCTCTGCATCCGCCGGCGCGCCTACACGTTCTTCGTGCGCGCAAGCGGCAGCAGCATGGAAGGCCTTGGGCTTTATGACGGCGACGTCATGGTGGTTGACCGGGCGGAGGAGGCGGCGCACGGTGATATTGTGATGGCTGAGGTGGAAGGTGATTTTACGGTTAAACGCCTGCATCTGCTCGGCGTGGCCACCTGGGGCGTTAACAGCACGCGCGCGGCGGAGGTAACGATGCCTATGTTTGGCCTAGTGAACTCGTTTTACGCCAGCTGTGAGGTACTGTTTCGTCTGGGCCTGCGCGATAAACCGGTTGTGGTGATGCCGAATAACGACGGCTGCGTGATCGTACGCAGCGCCGGTTATGTGGAATCGAAAATCAAATGACTCAGGCGATCAATTATTAATAACACATGAGTGAAAACTCAGATAAGCATTGTTTCCTGCATATCTGTGACATTTGTCTTAGCTGAAGCTTAATTGTTGTAGGGAACTGGGAATCCAATACGAACAACGTTCTTCCCGAACGGCCCCATTTGAATTATCCCGCATGCGGCGCTGAGGCTATAAGGGGGCTACAGGTGGTAGCCATTATATGTATAGTCCCTTTAGGGAAGCTCACAAATACTATGGGTATTTAAACAGGAGGCGCTAGTGATTCAATTGCCATTCTCATAGCAAGATGTTCCTCTCCGGTAAGTTCCCTGAATCTGTCCGCTAGTTTGTTAATCTCCGCAACAAGAAGAGGGCGGCTTGTTTCTTCTCCCCTGGCTGCTTTCTGAATAGCCACCTGTCCAATTATCTGGCACGCATCATCGAAGTTTTGTTCCAGTTGTTGGCTCAATACTGACACATTCACCTCTCTTAGTAGGGCGGCACAAGGTCATAACATATTAGAGATTGAATTATAATGTGTAGAAATCCAATTAGAAAAAAATGAAAAGATTATGAAAAATTGTGGCATTGTAAAAATTAGGGGGCTAAGCTGGAAGTGTTAAGAAATCCATCGCTTTTCTTATATTTTCCCTCGCCATCCTCCGACGAGGGATTTTTTTATAGATTAATTTTTCACAGCATCACTGAAAGCGGCTAACAAAACTTTCACAAGGGCATCTTCTTTCCTCTTTTTCCTGCATTAGTATCACATGTATCCAGGCACTTTAAATGGTGCCATATAAAATGATTTAAGCAGGAAGCCGTCGGTAGACGTTGCCCTGAAGGATAAGTCGCTGCAGTACGCACAGTGCGTTGAGTTCAGAGGCAGGTCAGGGCGTAAACTGCTGCAAACCATCAGATGGGTTAAAAATCTAAGTCGCCGGAATCAATAACCGGAATTATTAGAAAACAAACGAGGCATACCCTCTTCAGAATCGCCAGTATGTATCGCGGTCAATTCCAAATAACATAGACGCTATAAAGCTCGGCATTAAAATGGGCGCACCGTTGTTTCAGATAAAGATGCAGGATTTTGCAGAATGCGCTCACATCTTTAGCAGTAATTATGCGCTAAAGTGATATGAGTATCCATGTGATGTCATATATGAAAAAATGGTGCCGCGACTAAGGTATATTTAGTAAATGAAGTTTTTTTGATTTTCCTCTTTGGAATTAGAAAACGTCCCAATAAGAATTTTTGAATAGGATCCGCGCGCATGTAAAGGCCTGCACCAGCGCCAGGTTTGGGCTAGGTTCTACACGACTGTACCGTTAACTATGTTAGCGCTGTGGGCTAAAAGAATATTACAAGTTCAGAGCATAACGGGCACTGACAAAGGGCAGTTATGAACGCATTTAAATATTGTTAACCCACCAGCCCGAGGACGAACTTTGTGGGTAGTTTTTCAAAATGAAAAAAGGCTGCAGCTTCACGGTGTGTTAACCGCGTTAAGGCACGCAGGACTAACGTAACATAATTGAAGATGGAACCAAGTTGCTGAAATTAATATGGCTCTTGAGATGCTAATACGCTAAAGCAGGCATCGTGCTGAGCGAGCTGTGCCTTGGTAAGGCTTGTAGTTGAAAATGTGGTCTATTTGTACAGAGACCGGCATTATCAATGCCGGTGTCCAAAGTAAAAGCGGTTCGCTAAACTAACAGGCGTATTAAATACCCCGGGTGGAATTCCACCCGGAAATTGAACGATAGCGCACTCACCTTATAGGATTTCTCTTCACGCCTTACTTTTCCTGGTGCTCACCAGACTGGACTCATTTTTCCGATGAAATATCGGATACGCGATACTCGTCACCACGAAACTGATAATCCATGAAATATCGACACCCGGAATTAAATTCGCATAGGGACCGGAAAAGAATGCATTTTCAACAAAGGGCACTTGCACTAAGATTCCAGCGAAATAGACCAGCAATGCCTGGGTATTGAGCAATCCATAACGTCCGCCGTCTGCACGAAATATCGCTTCAACGTCATACTTCTGCTTATTGACATAATAAAAATCCAGTAGATTAATCACAATCCATGGAATCAATACCGCAATCAACGCCAGAATCAAATTGATAAAGAAGGAAACAAAGTTCTGTGATGCTGCCAGCGCGACTAACACGCTTCCCACTAATACCAGTGATGAGACCACTAAACGCACTGCGGCACCCGGCGTCCAGTGTGGACGGAACGTCTGCACAGCGGTGATCAGTGATAATACCGCGCCATACAGATTCATTGAGTTGTGGCAGATAATATTGACCAGGAACAGCACCATCAGAATAGGGCCGAGCCAGCCAGTGGCGTGGCGCACTGACATCATCGCATCGCTTGTCGGTGCGATATTGACGGCCATCATACCGAAGATAAAGGCCAGAATGGTACCGCCGCAGGCGCCTAAGTAAGTGGCTATAAACGGGCGTGCAATACCGACATTGGCGGGCAGATAGCGCGAGTAGTCAGAGGTATAGGGAGAGAAACTGATTTGCCATACCGCACCTATGCAGAAAGTGCCAAACCACCCTGCTGCACTCATGCTGCCGCGAGACCAAAAGTCTGCGGGTAAGGGTTGTGACACCATCAGCGCCAGGCCCAAAATCAGCGCCGCACCCATGATCCATGCACCAACTTTATTGATGCGATGGATAAAATGATAACCGACGATACCAATGGCGGTGGCAAGAATAGCGCCAATGACCGTGGCACTGCTTACCGGCATCGACGGAAAGACGTTGTTGATGACTTTACCGGATAGCGAAATATTCGAGATAAAGAACCCGAGATAAATCACCGTCGTAAAGCTAATCACCAGCAGCGAACCGTAGCGACCAAATTGCGTGCGGCTCTGCACCATTTGGGGAATGCCGACTTTGGGCCCTTGCGCAGAAGTTAACGCAAGGAAGATCCCGCCAAACAGATGACCGGCAATAATCGCGGTTAATGCGGAAATAACATTCAGATGAAACGTTTCGGTGGCAATCGCACCGCTGACTACCGCCAACGGTGCAATGTTGGTACAGAACCACAAGGTAAATAAACTGTGCGATTTACCGTGGCGTTCCGATTCCGGGACATAATCCACTGACTTATTTTCTATAATTTGACTCTGACGTGGTTGTGTATTCACCATACCCTCCAATTCTCAAAATGGGATTGTTTTTTAATGTGGGTAAGACCTTCCTCGCGAAAAAAAGCCACAGCCATCCCGACGAATGGTTTTTCGTCTTCTTATTAAAGAATTGGCGATAAGACTCCCGGTGCTATTTAATGCTTAACAACTGTACCTGTGACGCTCGTCATAAATAACGACGCTGAAAATTCCAACGTTATTTCTGGCAGAGCGCGCATTGATATATGCAAACCAGATTCCCGCAAGGTGCGCATGTCAGCGCACCTTAGCCCCTCAGCGCATAATAAAGGGATCGCTAATCGGCTCATCGCTGGTGCGCAGCCAGATTGTTTTCGTGGTGGTGTATTCCAACGCCGCTTCAATGCCGCCTTCTCGACCAAAGCCAGACTTACCGTAGCCGCCAAATGGCGCCAGCGGTGAAACCACGCGATAAGTATTTAGCCAGACCACGCCGCTGCGCAACTTACGCGTGACGCGATGGGCGCGAGTCAGGTTCTGGGTGAATACGCCTGCCGCCAGACCATACTCTGTGCCGTTGGCTAAACGAATCGCGTCGGCTTCATCTTTAAACGTCAGCACCGACAACACCGGACCAAACAACTCCTGCACCACGCTTTCTGCATTCGGTACGGCGCTGCAATCGAGAATGGTGGGCGGATAATAGAAACCAGGGCGATCAACCGGCTGATTGCCGATCACCAGACGCGCGCCCTGCTCGATGCTGCGACTCACTACCTGCTCGATATTGCTTTTCTGCCGCTCGGTACAAAGTGGACCAAACTGCGTCTCCTGCTGTTGCGGGCAGCCAATCACAATCCCGCGCACTTTGCTGGTGAGCTTTTCAATAAAGGCATCTTTTATCTGCTCATCCAGCAACAGACGCGATCCCGCCACACAGCTCTGTCCTGAGGCAGAGAAGATGGCCGCCACCTGCGCATTGGCTGCACTGTCTAAATCGGCATCGGCAAACACGATAAACGGGGATTTCCCGCCTAATTCCAGGGAGGTACTCGCCAGGTTTTCCGCGCTGTTGCGAATGATGTGACGTGCCGTATCTGCGCCACCAGTAAAGGCAATGTGATCAACCAGCGGATGCTGTGTCAGCACCGTGCCACATCCTTCAGCAAATCCGGTGATCACGTTGATCACGCCAGCCGGAAAACCAGCCTCATGCACCAACTCAGCAAAAGCCAGCAGTGGCGTCGGGGCAACTTCTGCCGCTTTCACCACCACCGTACAGCCGGCCGCGATGGCAGGCCCGATTTTCACCGCGGAGAGAAACAGCTGACTGTTCCAGGGAATAATGGCCGCAACCACCCCCACCGGTTCGCGTTTGATCCAGGTTTCCATATCGGCTTTGTCGATGCTGAGCGTGGCGCCGTCCATCTTGTCGGCCAGTCCGGCATAGAAGCGATAGTATTCCGCCACGTAGGCTATCTGCGCCTGAGTTTCACGGATGATTTTGCCGGTATCGATCGTTTCCAGGCGTGCCAGTTTTGGCGCGTCACGTTCAATCAAATCCGCCAGCTTCAACAGCAATTTGCCGCGCGCACCGGCGGTTAATCCACGCCACGCGTCAGATTCAAACGCACGCGCCGCCGCCTGCACTGCGCGGTCGGTTTGCTCGCCGCGCGCTTCGGCTATATTGGCCCACGGCTCGGCGGTGGCCGGGTTCAGCGAGGTGAACGTCGCTGTACCCGCGTCAAATTGGCCATCGATATAGAGTTTGAAGGATTCCATGACGTCTCCGCTTAGTGAAATGCAGGTGCAACGTATTGAATAAAGCGTTCCAGCGAGGCTTTTTTGCGCTCGAAGGTCATACCGCTGTCCAGCCACAAGGCGTACTCATCGTAGCCCATCGCCTCATAGTTTTTCAGGCGCGCGATCACCTGGTCAGGATTACCGATCGCCAGGTTTTTCCGCATGCCTTCCACGCTGTAATAGGTGTTCGCCGCGATCTCTTCTTCCGTCAGCGGCTTAATCAGGCCTTGCTCCACCGGGCGCTCGTTCTTAAACCAGGCGCCGAAGTAGTTATAAAAACGATTGAGCTCAACAGCGGCTTGCTGCGCATCTGCCTCATCCTCCGCGATGAATCCATGCTGCAGCAGCATGATTTTCAGCGGCTGATCGGGTGCGTATTCACGGCAGGCATCTTTAAAGGTGGTGATCAGGCGCGTGATCTCCTCTTCCCCCTGATGCAACGGCGTACACTGCACGTTGCAACCGTTCTTCACCGCAAACTCATGACTGTTCGGATCGCGGGCGGCGACCCAGATCGGCGGATGCGGCTGCTGTTTAGGCTGTGGCGATGAAGTCGTAGACGGGAAATTCCAGAACTCACCCTTGTGTTCGTAATCCCCTTTCCACAACGCTTTCACTGCCGGAACCAGCTCTCGCATACGCTGGCCCGCTTCCCAGGCATCCATTCCCGGCATCAGACGCTCGTATTCATAGGAGTACGCACCGCGTGCAATCCCGAGGTCCAGACGCCCTTTGGTGATCAAGTCCGTCATTGCCGCTTCGCCCGCCAGGCGGATCGGATGGGTGAATGGCGCAATGATGGTGCCAGTGCCCAGACGCACGTTTTGCGTGCGGCTGGCGATATCCACCAGATTGATAAATGGGTTCGGCGCAATGGTGAAGTTCATACCATGGTGTTCGCCGGTCCAGATAGCGTGCAAACCGCCTTTATCCGCGATTTCACACAGTTCCATCATTTCATCGTACAGCTGGTCCTGTGCGTCATCCGCTGACACGCGTTCCATGTGCAGGAACAGGGAAAGTTTCATACCACCTCCTGATGAGACGGAGTAAAGAAGTGGCGCACTGAGCCTTCAACTTCATCGCCGTAATAAAGGCCGTAATTACCGACGGCATTTTCGCGGATAAACCGATCGACCAGCGATTTCCACGCGCTGTCCGGTACCGGCAGTTGCGCCAGCGCGTGGACATCCACCCATTCGCCCTGCTGTACCGCTGGCAAGGTGCTGCCGGTCGGTTGCGCGCAGAGGAACACGATATGCTGCTGTTTCTTCTGGCGGTCTTCCCAGATGGAGTAGACAAAACCCGGGCTGGCTTCGATGTTGAGTCCATCGAACACCTGTTTCAGGGTTTCACTGACGCTGCGGTTATTCACCGTTTGCGACGGCAGGCCATAACCACTCTCTTTTTTCACCACCAGCGCCTGGCCCGCCGATTCAATCAACGCACTGACCACCACATTAGGCCCGGCAATCAGAGACTCGGCATTCTGATAAGGCGTGAAGTAGGCGCCGCGATAGTAGCCCAGCCCCGGGGTGCCACAGGACTCGAACTGCTCAACTTTGCCGATCAGGATCGCGTGATCACCAGCATCCACCACCTGATGCATCGCGCATTCAAACCAGGCGGAGCTGTCATCCAGCAGCGGTGTGCTGAACTCCCCTTTGCGCCACTTTACCAATGAGAAGCGATCGGCAATCTTCTGCGCGAAGATGTTCGACGTCTCTTTCTGCTGCTCAGCCAGGATGTTGATGGCGAAGTGCGGGCACTGAGTGAAATTGTCGAAATTCGCGGAGCGCTTATCGATGCTCACCAGCAGCAGCGCGGGATCGAGCGATACCGAAGAAAACGAATTGGCGGTAAAACCAATCGGCTGCCCCTGCGCATCGTTGGTGGTGACCACAGTGACACCGGTCATGAAGGCGCCAAAGGCGTCGCGTAACTGTCTGCGTTTATCTGCGTCCATAAGTTAATCCTTTACAGGCTCTTTTTGCGTGACGGCGGCCGCAACCGTATTGAGGAACGATAAAATCTCTTCGTTCACACGGTCGGCATCCGTCAGATTCAACATGTGTTTAGCGTTAGCGACCACCACCGCCTGCCCCTGGCGCGCGGCCTGGGCCATCTGGCGCGTCATGTCTGGATTCGAATTGGCATCCAGTTCACCGGTCATCACCAACACCGGACATTGCATTTCGTTCCAGCGTTCTGAATAAAAGCGATCTCCGGCCGCAAACGCCTGATAGGCGCGGGCATAGCCGTCGAGATTCACCTGCTGCAACCACGCGCCCACTTTTTTACGCAGGGGCTGTTCGTGGTGATCGTCACTGAACCAGCGATCCAGCGGGGCATCGAGCCGCACATTGCCGCTGGCCAGCTCTTGTGCCCGCTGCAACACGGCGTTGCGTGCCGTGTCGTTACGTTTGAACACGCCGCTCATCACAATCGCGTGATTCACCAACTGGGGATAATCGATGGCAATCCCTGCAGTAATCAACGCCCCCATTGAGTGTCCGGCCACGGCAAAGCTGGATTCCGGTTGTGTCTTCAGGAACAGGGCCAGCCACTGCACGTAATCTTTCAGGGTGGCGGGATGGCGAAAGCCGCTGCTTTCGCCATGGCCCGGCATATCCACTGCGATCACGCGGAAATAGCGACTCAGCACGTCCATTTGCGGGAACCAGGCGTCAGCGTTCATGCCGACGCCGTGGATCAACACCAGCGGCGTGCCCTGTCCAGCCTCCAGGTAACTCACCTGGAGACCTAACTCAGATAGCTGCTGGGTTTTTCTGGTCATGGCCTAACTCTTTCAGGTCAAGATAACGGTTGCCGATACGATGATGCGGACGGCCGCCCAGTGCCGCGCCCAACGCGATCACAATCTCATCGCTGAATGGCGCATCATTGATGTTGAACTGCATGGTGAGGTAGTGCTCGCGAGTCCCTTCATCATCGGTGCCCATCATCGGCACCAGAATGGGCGTATTGGCTGGACCGCGGGTGTTGTTAAAGGCCAGATAGGTTTTACCCTTTACCGCTGAGCGGTAATGGTTGCCGAAATGCAGGGTGTGAATCAGCGCTGACGCGTGCTCCAGTTCGCCGTTCAGACCGACGACGGCGCTTTTGCCATAAGCCACAACCTTGTCGCCGCCGCCCGCTTCTTTCACGATTAACCCGGTCAGTAACTCGCCCAACACGGGCGCCATTTCACGAATCTTAGGCGCGAGATCTTCCACGAAACCCTCACCTGCCCACGGATTTTTCACCACGGCAGCCGCCGCAATCATCACCAGCGGTGTCGTCGCCGCTTTGCCGCCGTCGGAGTAAATGGTCTCGGTGGTAACGAACGTCTTGCGTATATCTGGATGCATGGTCAGAACCTCATTCAAGTTAACGGTTTGTTAATCTGGTGTGTCGGGAAGTGATATAACACTGAGATTTCTGGCATGTCAAAAGTTGGTATACCATCATACGGTATTAAATTTTTCCGGCGTTTTTGCTATGCTTAAGCGATGCAAAACCCCGCCATGACTGGGGAGATGAGGATCAAAAAGGCAATGTGTCACCGGCGGTTTGAGCAGCGAGATGAGTGTGATTGAGGTCATAAAAATCACACGAATTATCCGGGCAGTCGTTTCATAACGGCATGAATTCACGAGATTTTGATTATTCCTCAAGGATATTTTTATTTCGTGCTCAGACCGCATGATGAAACTGTGAGCTAACGCTGATTTCAACGGGCGGGCCGGTGAGAAGTCGATAGGCGGTGGTAGCAAAGAGAGTAAAGGCGGCGTTGCTTTCAGAACGGAAACAGTGCTAATAGTTAAAACGCTTGCAGGACATGACATTGACTTCAGGCTGAATTTTTAAATTTCAACGAAGAGACGATTATGGATGCGAGTCATTCCCTAAAAATTGAAAATACGCCGGTGACGTTACGTGAACTGGCGTTGGCTAAAGTTCGTCAGGCCATTATCTCGGGATACTTTAAAGCTGGCGACCGTTTGGTTGAGCGCTCACTGTGTGATGAATTAGGTGTAAGCCGTACCGTGGTGCGCGAAGTGATTCGCTATCTGGAAGCGGAAGGTTTAATTGAAAACCTGCCGAAAAAAGGCCCGATTGTGGCGATATTAACCTGGGAAGTGGCCGAGCAGATTTACGATATTCGTATCCTGCTGGAATCCGAAGCGGCGAAGGATTGCGCAAAATTAGCCACCAGCAGTGATAAAAAGAATCTGCACAAGAAACTCCTGCGCATTGCTAAAGCCTCGCACGATCATGATGATATTGAACGCGTTGAAGCGTCTCAGGCCTTTTATGAAGCACTCTTTTCCATTGCAAAACATCATATTGCGTGGGAAATCGTCCAGCGTCTTAATAGCCGTATCAGTCGACTGCGCGCACTGACCCTGCGCAGTCCGGAGCGCCAGGTGGCGGGTTTTGAACGTATGTCGCGAATTTATGAAGCGATTGAAGAGAACAATGCCGAACACGCGAAAGAGGCCGTCAAACAGCATCTTTCAGAAGCGGCCACGCTGGCTAAATCTATTCTGACTGCCGAGGAAAAATAATGTCTGCTTATTGGATCGCCCACGTCAATATTGAGGATGCACAGCAGTACCAGAATTATATTGAGCTGGCACCGCTTGCGTTTAAAAAATATCAGGCGAAATTTATCGCTCGCGGTGAAAATGCCACCTCACTTGAGGGCGATGAATTTAAGAAACATGTGATCATTGAATTCCCCGATTATCAAACGGCGCTGGACTGCTATCATTCTGACGAGTATCAGTTAGCCAAAAAGCAGCGTGAGAACGTGGCAACGGCCATGATTACCATTGTGGATGGGCTGGCGTAGGTTTTTGGGTAGCAATATTACTCAAGTAGCAGCAATGATGAGAAGCATAGAGGACGGGTATGAGGGTATCTCGACTACTTGCTCACCATCCTTGTGAAAGAATTGGATGGCTGCATTTAGGTGGGTGGCCTGATTCAGGCCATTATCCTTGCGCGCACCCTCACCTTTTACAGCCCAAAATCGCTTTAACTCTCCAGATTGCCAATCACCCCATAATCTGAACACATATCACAAAATCGGCACGCATAATTTTGTAATCGATTACTTTAAACTAATTTGTAATCGATTACTTTCTATAAGGAGCTGAATAAAAATGAAAAAACTGATGGTTTTGGCTGGGATGTTGTCCATGTTAAGTGCTGTGCCCTCACAGGCGTCAGCAGCAGGCGTTGAAGATGAAATTGGACTGCAGATGTACACCTTACGTAACGTTGGCACCCCGGCAGAACAGTTTGCCATGGCCCATAAAGCGGGCTTCGAGCACGTTGAGCTGGTAGGCACCCATGGTTTGGAAGCCAAAGAGCTAAAATCCTTATTGGATAAAAATCAACTGACCGTCACCTCATCCCATTTGCAATTAACGGCACTGGAGAGCGACTACGCGCAGACCGTGGCGTTCAACAAAGCGGTGGGTAATCACACCATCGTGGTTCCGTGGATCAAACCGGAAGATCGCCCGGACAGCACCAAAGCATGGATCAACTACGCACAACGCCTGGATAAACTCGGCGCGAAACTGCGTAAAGACGGCATGCAGCTCGCCTATCACAACCATAATTTCGAGATGAAAAAGTACGATGGCGTGACCGCACTGGAGATCATCTTCAATCATTCACGGGCAGAAAATCTAAAACTGGAGATGGACGCGGCGTGGGTTTCACGCGGCGGTCAGGATCCGGCGCGCCTTTTGAAAGAGTATCCGGGACGAATCTATGCGATTCACGCCAAGGATAATGCGTCGATTGGTATCCGCGACGATGAGATGAATTTTGCGCCGCTGGGCGAAGGCTTGCTGGACTGGAAAACCATTCTGCCTGCCGCCAAAGCCAGCGGCGTGAAGTGGTTTATCATTGAGCACGACAAGCCGAAGGATGCCTGGAGCATCATCACCACTTCACATCAGAATCTGCGTGCGGCGCTGGAAAAACTGCCGCATTAAGCGATCAGGCACTGGCGCGCACGATCAGGCGCCAGTCCATCATGACGCGCTCAGTTGGCGATTGCGGGTCGTCAATCTTCTGCAGCAGTAGGCTGAACGCGGTCCGCCCGATATCGCGTGATGGCTGCGCGATGGTGGTCAGAGGCGGAGAGATCATTTCAGCCAGTTCCGACCCGTCAAAGCCTGCAACGGCGATATCTTGTGGCACCTGATGTCCCGCGGCTTGGATAGCGGCCATCGCCCCGGCAGCCAGTGTGTCGGAGACGGCAAATACCGCATCAGGCTGTGTATCTGCGCTGAGTAACGCTTCCATCGCGCGCTTGCCAGCGTTAAAACTCAGCTCACTCGCGTAACTCACCGCCTGCCAGGACAGACCGCGCTGTTCCAGTTCCTGCTGATAACCCTGCTGACGCAGTTGGGCGTACTTATAGCTCAAATCATGATTGATCAGGGCAATGCGTTTGCGTCCGCTGGCCACCAGATGCGCCACCAGCTGGCGCGAAGCATGGACATCATCAATGCCCACACAGGAGATGTCACCGGCATCGGCGTATTCGGCACACTGCACCCAGGGCATGTTGCCGATCAGCTGTGTTAGTTCAGTCAGGGTGGTGAAAGCATCCATGGTGATCACCCCATCAACCATTTTGCCTGCCAGCAGCTGCAGGCTTGAGCGGGAGCGATTGATGTCCGATCCGGAGTTACACAACAGAATGCGATAACCATTTTTCTCGGCCTGCTCTTCGATACCTTTCACAATTTCAGCGCAAAACGGGTTGGAGATATCAGAAACCAGCACCAGCACCATGGAGCTCCGCGCCGTGCGCAGCTGACGGGCTAACAGATTTGGCTGGTAGTTGCTGGCTTTAATGGCTTCCAGCACCTTATCCCGGTTTTTATCCTTTACGGTGTCACTGTTATTAAGCACGCGTGACACCGTGGCCACGGAAACACCGGCCAGCTTCGCGATTTTCTGAATGGACATGATGACTCAACTTCCTGCGTCAATTTCTGAATTGCAGGCTAGCATAAATCAACGCGTGACAATAAGTTAGGCGGGGTGGCTTATGCGGAAGATCAGGCGCGTCGGAACGCGCCTGTGTATCAAATGCTGACGTCGACCCAGCGTTGATCGCGATGGCTTTTTACGATCGCCTCAACGATGGCCATCACCTGCGCGCCGTCGCTGAAGTCAGCAAAGTGTCGTTCATCTTGCGCCGGCATCTCTCCCTTCTCCACCGCCTGATAAAACTGCTGCATCATGGCGCGAAATGCATCTGGCCAGCCTTCGATGTGCCCGCCAGGAAAACGGGCACGGGCGGCAACATCGCGGTTCAACAATGACGCATCGTCCGTCAGGGTTTGATTGGCCTGATGACGATGACCGACCCACAACTGTTGTGGCACTTCCTGATCCCACGCCAGCGAGGCCTGGCTGCCGCTCACCTCCAGATAGAGGCGATTTTTGCGCCCCGCCGCCACTTGTGACACGCTCAGACAGCCTTTACTGCCATCATCGAAACGCAGCAGCACAAAGCCCAGATCTTCCGTATTCACCGGACAATCCTGATACTCAGCCTGCTGTGTCTGCGCGCTGAAGGTGGCCTGACCCGCCAGATTGGCTTTGCGTTTGGGCCAGACGATGGCGAGGTTAGCCATCACCGCCACTATCTTGCGGCCAGTGACAAACTGTACAGTGTCGCACCAGTGAGAACCGATATCCGCTACTGCACGCGATGCACCGCCCTTGTCGGCCTCCACACGCCAGTTGTAATCCGTCTCTTCCAGCATCCAGTCTTGTAAGTAGCTGCCCTGAACGGCAAAGGTGCGGCCCGTTTCACCACTGCGCACCATGCTCGCGGCTTGCTGGACCATGGCAAACTGTCGGTACACGAAGCTGATCCCGTTGACCACGCCTGCCTGTTCTGCCAGTGCCACTAATTCACGCGCTTCGCCCATCGTCATGCAAAGTGGTTTTTCCGAGAACAGGTGCTTGCCGGCGAGTAAAACCTGCTTATTGATGGCGGCATGGAGGTGATTGGGCGTGCAATTGTGCACAGCATGCAGCTCTGGATGCTGTAAAAAGGTGACAATGTCACCATAGGCGTGCGGCACGTGCAATTGCGCCGCCTGTGCTTGTGCTTTCTCCAGCGATGAATCACATAGCGCTACAACATTGATGTTGCCCAGACGCCGCATTGCCTCAATGTGCGCGGGACCGATAAATCCGCTGCCGATAATCCCGACATTAATCATTTACGGCTCCTCCTTAAGTCCGAGTTGCGCACGGATACTGCCGTTGTCATCTTGCGCGGCAAAATCATCGAAGGCGCGGCTGGCGACCGGAATGATATGGCGCTGGATGAATTCAGCTCCTTCCCGTGCGCCGGTTTCCGCATCTTTCAGGCAGCATTCCCACTCCAGCACCGCCCAGCCATTGAAATCGTACTGCGCCAGTTTGCTGAAGATGCTTTTGAAATCAATCTGCCCGTCGCCTGGCGAACGGAAACGCCCGGCGCGATCGATCCAGTTTTGATAGCCGCCATACACCCCGCTGCGGCCATTGCACTGATACTCCGCATCTTTGACGTGGAAGGCTTTGATACGCGAATGGAAGATATCGATGAACTGCAGGTAATCAATGTGCTGAAGATGCAGATGGCTGGGATCAAACAGAATATTGCAACGAGGATGGTGGTTCACCTGTTCAAGGAAACGCTCAAAGGTTGCGCCATCGTGCAGGTCCTCGCCTGGGTGTAATTCGTAACACACATCCACGCCATGCTGATCATAAACATCCAGCACTGGCTGCCAGCGACGGGCGAGTTCCTTAAAGGCCTCATCCAGCAACTGCGGGTTGTGCGGCGGCCACGGGTAGACATAGGGCCAGGCGAGCGATCCAGAGAAAGTGGCATGGGCAGTCAGTCCCAGCTTGCTGGAGGCGGCAGCGGCATGTTTAACCTGCTCGATCGCCCAGGCCGTGCGCGCTTCCCGCTTGCCGCGCAGGTGTTCCGGTGCAAAATTATCAAAGGCAGCGTCATGCGCAGGATGCACGGCAACCAACTGCCCTTCCAGATGCGTCGACAACTCGCTGATGCTGAGGCCATACTGCTTCAGTAATCCCAGCACTTCATCGCAGTAAGTCTGGCTGGTGGCTGCGCGTTGCAGATCAAATATCGCCGGGTGATTGCACGGGATCTGCAATGCCTGAAATCCCAAAGCGGATGCCCATTTCGCCAGTCCGTCCAGTGAATTGAACGGGGCATCAGCGCCGATAAACTGTGAAAGGAAAATGCCCGGACCTTTTAACGTTTTCAAAAAACCACCTCCAGTAACAACAAAAACTCAATCGCGATACTTAAATGTGAACATAAACAACAGGGCAATCACGGCAGCCGCGATCGCCGGAATCCACCAGAACATGCCCCAACTGGCGGCCGATACCTGACCCGCGACCAGATGGTTATACAGTGCGCCAGAAATCTGCGATCCCAGCAGCATGCCGATGCCGTAGGTGAACATCACAATCATGCTCTGCGCTTGTCCTTTGACTTTGTCTCCCGCAATGCGATCGGTGTAGATGAAGCCGACGACAAAGAAGAAGTCGTAACAGACGCCGTGCAGCAGAATCCCCAGCCAAATCAGCGCGCGTCCCTCTTCGCCCATGCCCATGGCAAACAGCGCATAACGCACAAACCAGGCGCACATGCCGACCAGCAGCATGTATTTCACGCCCAGTCGGCGAAACAGCAGCGGAATCACCAGCATGAAGAAGATTTCAGACATCTGGCCGAAGGACATCAGTGAGCTGACGTTTTCAACACCGGCGTCGGCCAGCCAGGAAGCGGTGTAGGCGTAGTAAGTGCCCAGCGGAATGGAAATCAGCGTGGCGCAGAGCGAAAAAATGAAGAAGTGACGGATTTTCAGCAGGGCAAACGCATCAGCACAGAACAGATCGCGCGGTCTGAATGGCATACCTTTAGCAGGTGCGGGCGTATGCGGCAGCGTGAGGCTATAGAGCGCCAGCACCATGGAACAAATCGCCGCCACCGTGAAGACGCTGACACTGGAGGCGATCCCCGTGAACCCGATGAACAGGCCAGCGACAATCCAGCCAATGGTGCCGAACACGCGCACTACCGGGAAACTCTTCTCGCTGCTGGCAAGGCTGTGGAAGGCAATATTATTGGTCAGTGCCAGCGTGGGCATGTAGCACAGCGTGTAGCCGAACAGTAAGCCGATTAGCAGCGCACCGTTCTCGGCAATCATCGCCTGGGGTACGAACCACAAAATCACTGCACCGGCCAGATGCATCACTGCCAGGACTTTTTGCGAGGGGAAAAATCTGTCCACCAGCATGCCGAGAACAAACGGCGAAAGAATGGAGGCAATCGGGCCCGCCGAGAAAGCATCGCCAATCAGCAAGGACATGTTGTGCTGCGTCATCACCAATCCCAGCGTGACCGACCAACTGCCCCAGATAAAGAACTGAAGAAACATCATCAGTGACAGCCGTGGGACCAGCATGCGCTGTATTGCCTGGTCTTGCGCGGTGCCTTGTGTTGCAGCAACCATTTCCAACCCCCAAAAAGTAATCGATTACAAAATGCGAGAAAACAAAAGTAATCGATTACAAAATAGAAATCATCGTGGTTGATCACAAATTTTTACTTATGAGGAAAGAGAGGATTGATGGCTGATGAGTGGGAGATGGCGTAGACCCTATTAGGACTGAGCCGCTTAACGATGAGTTTTTTGGTTTTTTAAAACAATCGAGCAACTCCAGGCGCAAAACAGGTCAGGGTTTGATCTGAGCAGTTTATGCCTTAACTCGTTTTTTTGTGTAGCTGAAGAGTAGCGGGCTACTTTAATAGTGACTTTAAACACCCTTAAACAAGGTTTTAGCCATTAAAAGACTTTATAAACACCTTTAACCAACTCGCGCTACAATTTTTACTTTAAAAGCATTATAATGAGCTCATAATCTTATTTTATGACGCCAGGAGGTTTTAAAATGTCTCTTAACCTCTTCTCTGAATCTGAGATGATTGCTGAACTTGGGCTGCGTCTCAAAGCATATCGCCTTAAGCGCAATATGCTGCAGAAAGAATTGGCTGATAACGCCGGGATTTCAGTTTCCGCACTGAAAAAGCTGGAAAATAACGGTAAAGTGACGCTTGAAAACTTTATGAAGGTCGTGTTTGCACTTCGTCTTGAAAGAGAAATGATGAATTTGTTTACGCCACCCGCATTAAGCATTGCGCAGGTTGAAGCGCTCAACGCCCCAGGCCGGCAAAGAGCAACGAAGCGTAGTTCAAAAAAATCAACCCTTTCATCTTCCAAACAAGGACCCCTTAACCATGAATCCTAGTTTTTCGGCTCTTCAGCGCCTGGAAGTCATGTATGAAGGCTGGGGAGAACAATGGAGCATGGGCGTGCTGGCGGCAGGCAGGCAGCGTGGCGAGTGGCTGTTCGAATATTCCGAGCAAAGTCTTCAGCATGGCATTGAGTTTTCGCCGCTGCTACATCCACTTGCTAACACAACATACGCAAATTTTGAACGTCATCAGGAAGGCATACCGGGCTTTATCGCGGATTCGCTCCCCGACGGTTGGGGACGTTTATTGATGGATCGCCTGTTACGCCGTAACAGTATCGAACCCGCACGTTTGTCCATACTTGATCGGCTGGCAATGCTGGGCAGCAACATCATGGGTGGATTGACCTACCGTCCGGTATTAGATATGCCAGGCCAGCAAGGAAATGCGCAAAATATTGATGATTTGATTGTTCTTGCGCGGGAAATTCAGGTGGAAGTGGCTGGTCTGGATTCCGATATATTACCCGAACTGGTACGTCTGGGCGGTTCACCACATGGAGCACGTCCTAAAGCGTTGCTGGAGTTTAATCCTGCCAGCGGTAGGATGAGCTCTTACCCTGCAGAAGGCTGCGAGCCCTGGTTAATTAAATTCCCTGCCGCACAGGAAGAATCCTGGGTGTGTGCGCTGGAGGAAGTCTATGCACGTATGGCACGGATGTCAGGTATTGATTTTCCGGAAAGCCACTGGTTTGCCTTGGGGAATGGCTTGTCCGCTTTTGGCGTCAAACGCTTTGATCGTATCAATGGCATGCGGATCCCTACTCTGAGCATGGCTGGAGTGCTACAAGCTGATTTTCGGCTGCCGTGCCTTGATTACAGCGATATTCTGCGTGCAACTGCGATGGTGACACGTTCAGTAAAACAGCGTGAGGTTCAGGCCCGTCGTATGGTATTTAACGTCATCATGAACAACCAGGATGATCACGCGAAGAATTTCGCTTTCACACTCAATGAAAATAAAGAGTGGCAAGTCTCACCGGCGTACGACCTGACCTTTCAGAGCGGTCCGGGTGGCCAGCACCAGTCATCTGTAGTGGGTTATGGCAGCAGTATCTCTCGCAATTCATTGCTTAAGGCTGCCAAGTCTGTGGATATTAGCGAGAAAAACCTGAATCTTATTATTGAGGAAGTCAGTGATGTTGCCCGGACATTTGTTCACACCGCCAACGCATTGGGAGATATGATTCCGGCTACGGTCATCAAAGCAATCGATGCGCAAATACAAGCCAATCTTAGAGCGCTTTAACAGCGTAGGATGCGGAATGACATCAATCTGACCGCTCCATGGATTCATGATTGCGCTTTTACACGCATATAAACATCTAGCTTGCTTGATATTCACTGCCAGAAATTTACACGAGTAACCTCTCACCACGCAAAATTGAGCCCCTATCCATCATAGCTATCTTGTAAACCGTTAAGATGATTATCAGTGACGCATCGTGAGGTTATCTGCACGAGTGAACGCTTTATCCGGTTATTAATTAAGTAGCCATTAACGTTAGCTTCCTCCGCACCGAGGGTCGTGACAATCATTGTGACCGGGTAACATAAGTTTTTCTGCGTCCACATACTTAAAAATATAACCAAACGCTAAAATCACTGATGGTTAAAATAGAGTTCATAGCGCAATTATCGACTTCTCAACGCCTGGCACACCCCGAATTTTTGAGAAATATCTAAAAATTGACACTTTGCGGGCTTTATTCTTGATATCTGATGTGTTGTACTTCTGCCAAGAGAGTAACATCGATATACTCTTCCCTAATTTGTTATCTACTGCACCACTTAATTTATTTCGTTCAGCGACAAAATATTCAGGAGAAGTTCATGAGTGATTCACTTAAAGCGTTAAACAATATCCGTACGCTTCGCGCGCAGGCACGTGAAGTGCAGCTTGCCGATCTGGAAGAAATGCTGGAAAAATTCACTGTTGTCGTGTCAGAGCGCCGTGAAGAAAACAACGCCAGTGAAGCCGCCGTGCGTGAAAAAGAAGAGAAACTGGCTAAATATCGTGAACTGCTGCTGCAGGACGGTATTGACCCGAACGAACTGCTGGGCGCCTTAACGCCGACCGGTAAGACTCGCGCTAAACGTGCACCACGTCCGGCTAAATATAAATACACAGAAGAAGGCGTTGAGAAGCACTGGACCGGTCAGGGTCGCACACCCGCTGTGATTAAAGCCGCTGTTGATGCCGGCAAATCTCTCGATGATTTTCTTATCTAATCGGGCTTTCCCCGTTTAATTTGAGTTATCGAACATTTCTGGTGGGTGTTCCGCCCACCAGAATGTAAATACTGATTGATATCTTCGCTCTCTCCCGCTTATAAAGATAATGACGAGGTTAACTATCAACTATTGTCATAGTCATGTTCAAATCGCCCATCCCTGACTTTAACAACGCATAATAATGAGTGCGCCGCCATGACATTGTTCTGCCTTACTCAGGTTTAGCTCGCCTTAAAATCAGGTTAAATTCCCGATCCGATTCCAGACTGGTATTATTAAAACCCTCACACTGATGGCGATGCGGGCAGATAGATTCAATACCCTATTATGACGTGACAGGCGTTGTTTTGTGCATTCGGTCACATCGCGTTCTTCGCCACCTATTTAGCCACGTCGTTATTTCAATCATGCCTATTCTTACAGAAATTTTCTGGGTGCCTGGTGGGGATGCGCTTTTGCGCCTATATCTCGCTCAGATAACCTTATAAAGGGCGATATGTGACTCAATGCGCGGCAGGAGTGTGGTTGATTGCAGCACGAACATACTAACCATTCATTCAACCGGCTTCTGCACTATAAACACTTGATGACCAGCAAACGAAAGTGACGTACCCGGCTGAGGCCAATCACCCATCAGACAAAAGCCGTGGTGCACAAATGCCTGCAGCCAGGCTTCACGCGAAAGAGATAACGTGAACGGCAAATTATGCCCTTCTGTTGCCTGCTGCAGCACCGCAGCGGCAGTTATCCACCTCAGCGAGGAATCTTGTGTGGGTTCCACCACAATCAGTACACCTTCAGGTTTTAATGCATGCCAGATGCCCTGGAGCATGGCTTCGAGGCCTTGAGTTGTGTGCAATACGTTGGTTGCCAGTACGGCATCGAGTTGTGACGATGGACAACCTGGCCACTCCCGCAATGATTGAAGGTCACCATGGTCAGTGTTTGCGTTAATTTCCAGCACCTTAGGACAATCACTCCCCTGCATTGCCGTTTGTAGCAGTGAGGCGGTAATCTGGCCGAGGTAATCCGCCAGTATGCTCTTTTGATGCATCGCTGGATAAAGGGGGCAGCTCTCGTGCGGTGATAATTGGCTGGATGCCAACTCGGGATAGCGCATCACCGCGCACAGTGAGTGCTGGTCTGCGAATAATGTGTTGAGGAAAGCCTCTCCCTCAACGTGCCAATCGAGACAACGGCGCAGACGAATTTTTGCATCGTCGATACGCTGTTCAATGGAAGGCAGACTCGGGGCACAATCGCCAGCAAACCAGCGCTGATCGCGCTGCTCCACTATCCCTTCCTCTTCCAGAATGTCGTGCCATTTTTCCAGCATAAACTGAAAACAGTCGGCAATCCCTGCTCGCTGGCGCGCATCAGCAATCAGCCAACCTTCAACGGAGATAAAAGAGAGTTCATGTAGGAGTTGCCAGATCATTAACGGCGCCATTGACTCGCTCTCCGTCTGGAAAGCAGCCAGTGAAGCAATCATTTCAGGCATCGGTAATCGATGCGCAGCCTGATGCC
The DNA here is from genome assembly GCF_009830025.1 of Pantoea sp. Taur. NCBI lineage: Bacteria > Pseudomonadati > Pseudomonadota > Gammaproteobacteria > Enterobacterales > Erwiniaceae > Pantoea > Pantoea sp. Taur. Next base: position 7,505 of record NZ_SZZZ01000025.1, on the reverse strand, counting down.
CTGCCCGTTGCCAATCTTCATATTTTGATGAGGCAGCAGTAGCGGGCGAAAAATGGCTGTCCGTCTGTGAGTTCGCTACGCCCTGATGCGCGCTTTTATCTCCATTCATAACCACTCCAACGATCAAATGGGGTGTGAATTCATCACATTCTTTGTAGGGGTAAAATTGGCTTTGCTAATGATGCGTGCAATTTTAAGCCTTAACCCTGTAAATGATAATCATTATTATTCATCGTACAAATAAAATTTATAACACTTCACCCGATCTGTTTGTTGAAAACAGAGTCATGAAGCAAAGGAGAAAAGGTGAGTTCAGAGGGGAAGGAGGTTTAGATTGGTCAAATGATGGCATCCAAAAATCTTTAAGAGAGTGACGATTTTTGCCAGAAATGCATGAATGAGAGTCGTTGAGAATAAACTTTATAAGCGCAGCGTAAATAACCAGTAAACTCTTTATTTACAATAGCGTGTGGTGCCAAATTTCAATTTGAAAATAAGAAATGCTGGAAACACAATTATTTAAGGGTATCGGTAGGGGTTCAGATATGCCACACTGTATTTTTATACAGAATGTGGAGTCACGGTGAAGCATGATGGCCAGATCACACACGAGATATTGGCGCTGTTAGGGAGCACTGTGTCAGCATTTATTCGGGAAGGTTTAGCTTTAGAGGCGCACGAGATTTCACAAGCCCTGCAAAAACTCAAAGATAATGAAGCGGATTCAGTTTTAAAGGAGAAATACGAAACGCTTATCCGCTTACTTTCTAAAACGATGCACTGATTCATGCTCGCTATAAAAATCAGGCATCAATCATCCGGAGTGACACCCACCACAATTTCAAGGGTCTGGCGCAAGATGTGGGCTTCCGAATCATCCTGAGCGGATTCAAGTGCTCGAATTAAACTGATGATAATGGCTTTGTTCGTTATCTGTCCTTCAGATGCCAGCACATTACGGATGATGACACCTAAAACTGTCGCCTCATCTTTCAAACCCGGGCCCGCATTGCGGAAACGTTCAGCCAGTTCCTGATCGGCAAGCGCAGAAAAAATGTCTTCTGAAATATGCATGATTTGATTCCGAGCTTTGATTTGTCATGGATTAAACACGATTAGAATCAACGTGAAAATCAGTGCTTTCTGTTATTACCTGAGTGATGCGAGTCCGTATACAAGTGCTGGACTGAGTTGATTCCCTCAGCTCGTTGTTGTTTGGCCCGCTCTCCCTCGGCAATGTTCTTTCTCACCTCGACAATGGTCTGGGCGATCAATTGCCGCCTGTCAGCATCATCTGACTGGTCTTCCATAACCTGAAGTTGTTCGATGAGTGCACGGAAAGAAACAGGCCCCGCTCGCTGGAGCAGAATCAGTGTGGCTTCACCGAGAATTTCATCGACTAACTGCTGATGTTCACTTCTATTCATATACTTCTCTGATAACGGCATCTGCATGGCAATTCTGCTGTAAACAGACTGCAAATTGCAATTTCTGTCACGGAGCCAGGAATCATTCTCATACCATGCAAATTCAGAACGGTAATGTTGTACAACTTAGGCCTGAATACTGAATCACTCATCCCGATCGAAAAGCAGTCCGATAAGCTGATGATAGTGGTGTTCCTCTTCAGCGTTGGAGGAAATTTCCAGACGACGAAGTAACTTGGTGCAGAGTGATTTACGGTTCAGATTCTTTCCCTCTCGCAGGATTTCTACCACGATCTGACCCAATGTTTCTTGCTGAGAAGGCAAAGAGGCTTTATTAAAATATTGTGCAATAGCTTCTGAAGAGTTCGGAGTGTATCCATTCTGACGCATGTGTTAACCCTCTCATGTTGGGTCAGGCTAATGGCCTGATAAAGTTGTACAGTTATTGCAAAATCTGTACAAAAATATAGTAAAAGTCAGGTGCCCATTTTTTTGCAAAAAGTGCTATGGGCTAAGAGGAAATTCGCCAAACAGAAAAATCTTAATCATCTGTAACGACAAGTATTTTGAGCGGATCTTAATATTTGAGTTAAGTACTCTCGCTACTTTTTAATATTTTCAACTGACAATAATGTGATGCTGTCAGAGCTTTCACTCAGACGCCGTAACGGTGAGCTGCTGCGCTTATCTTCTGACGAGGGTTGCCGATAATCGTTCAACCAGTCAATCGCAGCCAAAACGGCTTGTTTACGCTCTGGCGTATTCGCCTCGTCGGCCATGCGATGCAGTTCCTGATTTAATTGAATAACACTGATTTTTTCACGGCGGGCAAGAATCTGATAAGCAGCCTCGCCTAAAATTTTGTCTGAATTGTCCATTGTTTTACCTCCTGAGAATCGGGCTTACGCTGAGTCCTCAGGATCTATTTTAGCTGATGAGAAATTTGGGTTAAACCTGGCGCAGAATTTATGCGCCATTCAGGGTTTATCCAGAGGCAATATATTCTTGCCATTATCAGGCGTTAACGCCATTGCTGTCAGTGATGAGCACAATGACAAACCCATGAAGAATTTATGTGGATGAACCCTGCAATAACAAGGAAAGCACGATGACAAAAACACAATGGATCCTGAGCCAGCTTACGCGGAAACTGTGGTTCAGAAGTTCCCTCTTTGCTGTTCTGGCGGTGATGACAGCCCTACTCGCCATCGTGATTAAATCCTTTATTCCTTCAGGAATTACCGGGTTAATCGGCACGGATGCCGTGGATAAAATCCTGGGTATTCTGGCTTCCAGCATGCTTGCGGTCACCACCTTCTCACTCAATATTATGGTGTCAGCCTATAACACGGCGAGCAGCAGTGTCACGCCGCGCGCCACGCGTTTACTTGTAGAGGATCGGACCACGCAGAATGTGATGGCAACGTTCATCGGGTCTTTTCTTTATAGTCTGGTGGGCATTGTTGCACTGAGTATGGGGGCTTACGGATCTCAAGGACGTGTCATCCTGTTCTTTGTCACGCTGGTTGTAATTGTGATGATTGTGATTACGTTGTTGCGATGGATCCAGCATCTGGCGCAGTTTGGTCGTATGGCTGAGACTTCCCAACGTGTCGAAGAGGTCACTCAGGCTGCGCTGGTTAGTCGGTTACAAGACCCTTATATGGGCTGCTCTCCCTGGCATGTCTCCGATGAACTGCCGGACTCATTGATACCGATTTATGCTGAAGAAGTGGGTTATCTGCAACATATTGATTTCAGTATGTTGTCTGATTTTGCTGAAGCTCAAGGGATCTACCTGTATGTTGCGGTTCAACCAGGCGCCTTCATACATTGCTCGACTCCCCTGGCCTGGCTTAAGACATCAAAAAGTCTTGCTGCTGAAACGGTAAAAGATGCGTTCACAGTTGATCAGCAGCGTTCTTTTGATCAGGACCCGCGCTTCGGGTTGTGCGTTTTGTCTGAGATTGCGTCACGAGCACTCTCTCCGGCAGTCAACGATCCCGGGACTGCCATTGATATTATTGGCAGACTGGTCAGGCTCTTTTGCTTGCGCGTGCAACCTGACATTGGCGATACCCGCTTTCCTCGTCTCTTTCTGCAAAAACCGTCCATTCAGGATATGTTCGATGACGCGTTTGCCGCTATTGCACGTGACGGTGCAGGCATGATTGAAGTACAAATTCGCCTGCAGAAAGCGTTTATCGCATTGGCACAATTTAATGCTGCCAGGTATGGGTCTGACGCCAGGCGTCACGCGGAGCGAGCCATTGCCTTTGCCAGTGCCGCTATACCGATTGAGACGGATATAGAGAGACTCAGAACGTTGGCCAAAGGCCTTCATCAACCTTAATGTCAGGGATGGGCAAGTGACTAATAAAACGTCATGTCCTCATACGGTTGTGCCATGCATGCATTTAATCTGCTTTCCAGATCACCGACATGGAGTTCCAGCTTGTGGCCGTCCGGATCGAGGAAATAGAGTGATTTGCCCTCACTTTTGTTGACCTTCCACTCTTTCACGCCTGAAGCTTTCAGCCTTTCGGCAAAAGCTTCAAACACTTCATCTTCAATGCTGAGAGCATAGTGCGTGTAATCTTTACCGATGGAAACGGCATCCAGTGAGAGGCACAGCCAAAGCTCACCTATCGAGAGATAAGCGCCATTCTTCCATTGTGCGCGGGGAGTGAATCCCAGCGTCTCAACATAAAAGGTGAAACTCGCAGAGACATTGCTTACAGCAAGGGTGATGTGATTCAAACCGGTCAGCATGTTGAACTCAATACAAGAAGTTGAAGCGCTAATTTAGCACAGGCGATGCGATGGAATGCGGTTGTCACGCGAGTCGCTAAGCAAACTTCTGCAGAATTCTTATCGCCATTTCCATGCCCTGCTCACGCTCGGCATCGTAGTGATGACCATCGTTTTGCGCTTCCTGCAAGACATCAATCAGCGACTGAACGGCGAACTCGCTTTTTCTGCCCAGAACTTCCAGCACCGCGCCGCCGATCTCATTGCAAATGGCTTTTCCTTCCGCGTATTTGTTTTGCTCAGACATGACTGTCTCCTTCGTGAACGTTAAGGTATTCAAACTCGCCATTAGTAACATGGACAGTGGCGAACTTCATTTCATTGCAGAAATGAATCCCGTTAAAGCACCATTGCCAAAAGCACAACACTCAATAACAGCACATAAATTCGCGCATGCCAGACATCCGGCACAGCGGGAATGTATCTTTGTGCAACCAAAATGCCGATTAACCCTGTGACCACCAGCAACATAACAATTTTGAGACTAATAAATCCGAGGAAACCACTTGCCGGAATTATTTGCCAGCCGCCGATGGCATAAGTGATGGTGCCACATAGCGCTACCGGCAGCGAAAGCGGATTGGCAACGCTGATGCATTCCCGCATCGGATAGCCATGCCGTCGCAATAGCGGTACCGTCATGACACTTCCACCCACACCCAACATCGCAGCAATTGAACCGATAAGTATGCCGCCGCCTGTCACAGTAGCTCTCGATAGCCGGCGTGACGTGCTACCACTGAAGAAACCTTTACGAAGCAGGCAATCAGCAATCGTGACCAGCATATATAGGGTAAACAGTGAACGAACCCACTCTTCGCTTAACATTCCTGCCAGCCATGATCCGACCACCGCACCTATAGCGATAAACCAAATGAGGGGAAAACAGGCCTGTACTGCGATGACACCCGCTCGCCAGTTTCGATAGCTCACCCACCCAGCGTTAAATATCATCACCGCCGTGGAGGTGGCGACGGCAATATGCATCGCATTGCCTGCCATTTCGGGCTGCCCACGCAACAACTGATAAACAAATGGCACGACGACAAAGCCGCCACCAAAACCAAACAGCACCGTAGTCACGCCAGTGGTAAAACCAGCCAGCACAATCAAGAGAATATCGCTCAAGGGACGTTCCACTTATAAATAAAGCCATAGCCTAACGCTCGCATGACCCACTTCCCATTTGAGCAACGCTCAATTACCCTTGCCAATCGGTCATAAGGAGTGAACGTGCGCAACACAAGCATTGACGATGTCGATTGGATAGAACGTGATGTGGTCGCGATGGGGAATGACTATGCGCAGGGGTTTGTACTGGCCCCCCACCAGCACCGCCGGGCCCAATTGCTTTATGGCGCAACGGGGCAGATGCATGTATCAACTCAGGACGGAGAATGGGTCGTGCCGCCACAGCATGCGGTGTGGATCCCGCCGGAAACCCTTCATGCGGTGAAATTTGTCGGCGTAACGACGCGAAGCCTGTACATCACACCTGCGTGCGCAGCACGGATAAGTGACCGCATTCGCTGCGAGGTTATCAGCGTATCGCCCCTGTTACGTCAGCTGTTGCTGGACGCAGTGGATTTGCCGCTGCTTTATGGCAGTGAACGTGAATGCGCGCTGATCAACTTGCTGTTACTCGAGCTGGGAGCGATGCCTGCGCGAGAATTGAACATTCCCATGTCAGTGCTTTAATTCCGCGTACAGGTACCATACATCGAAGCACACTGGTTAGGTCTGAGAAGCCTAAAGGGTCTCTAAACGAAGATGGTGTTCAAAGCAACGGTGCGGCATGTGTAGATGCATCATCTAAGATTGAACATTTAATTCTTCAAGAAAGGGGGATTAATTTGCGCTGATGCCCTTTTTTCGTTGGCGTAAATAATTGCAATCATTAGTTCATCTGCCAACTAAACCTCTAGTATCTAGTGATTTAACCGTCACTCCCATCCGCTACTGCTACAGTATCTACTTCATAAAATGTGATTCCCACATGTGCTGTAGAATATTGCTTTTAGCTGATATCAAATGCAATAATCTTAAATATTTTGTGAATTTTCGGATGCTACAAATGAAGATCAGTGCGCTTACGGAACGAATTTCATTAAAAATAATTAGTTTGATCGATGCTGGTGAGATACTCGCCGGTGCTCACCTGAGCGTTCCTAAACTTGCTGAAAATCTGGATGTATCACGTACTCCTATACGTGAAGCATTGATGTTTCTCGAACATAAAGGAATTCTGGAGCAAAAGCTCAATCGTGGTTTTTTTGTCAGTAATGACTATGCCCCACAGAAACGCGAAGAAGAGTTAGTCCCTGATGGCCCCGATTTGCCTGAATATTACCAATTAGCTGAAGATTGGCTGCAAGACAAAATCGAAGCCGAAGTGACTGAGCTTTTTTTGATGAAACGCTATGAACTGACTAAAAGCCAGCTATCAACCATTCTCGCGCGTGGGATTAGCGAAGGCTGGGTTGAGCGTAAACAGGGTTATGGCTGGCGCTTTTTACCCGTGGCCAAAACAAAGGCGGCTTTGGAGCAGATTTTCAGCTTCCGCATGGTCATAGAACCGATGGCCATCCTTGAGCCGACTTTCAATGCTCCTCAGGAAAAAATTAACGACATACGGCGTGAGCTTGAAATGTTGTTGGAATCGGGCATTGAACGTTTATCGCCGACTCAGCTTCAGATGGCAGGCTATCGTTTCCACGAAACTATTATCAGCTTCTCAAACAATCCTTTTTTTGAGATTTCCCTGCGTAACGTAAACCGCATGCGTCGATTGATGGACTATCGCATCATGGATGACCGAAGCCGCTACTATGCCGAAGTTAAAGACCATATGCGTATTCTAGGGATGATTGAGGCCGGACAACGTATAGAAGCGTCATACACGATGAAGCAGCATCTTTCAGTCGCGTTAGAGAACAAAAAACGGCGTCGGATAAGCGCAGAAGCAGAATGAAAAAAGGCTCACTTAGTGATAATGCCGATCAGTTAAGACAAAAATGATCGGTTGAACGATCCGGCAGTTCTGCAAGAATCCGTAATCTCTCAGGGATTACGGATTTTTTTATGCTTCTCAGTCAGGCTCTCGATATCGTTCATAAGTTTACGCCTCAGGAATTCTCGGGGCTTTCCGATCTCCTTTCTCCTGAACTCATTGACGAGTGTCTCGCTGATACCGGGACAGTGACGTTACGAAAGCGCCGTTTATCGATGGAAATGATGGTCTGGGCTGTAACCGGCATGGCACTTTTT